>NZ_JBNJOH010000010.1:0-106898 GCF_050113735.1 Vibrio sp. TRT 2004
ACATACTACCAATCATTGAGATAATCCTTTTCTACCAAACGCTCCATGTTGCTCATAACGCTTATTAGACGACAAATTGTCGTCTTTCATATTTCGACGTTGCAGTCATTTTCATATTAACTCAACTGAAAATCAATAAGTTATGACACATGAAGGGAAGTTAGATTGCAATATGTCGCCTAGTAACGGGAATGGTGAGTTATCAACTCAATCGAATAAGTTTTAGTAGAGTAAACGCACGCCCTCTGAATTATATTGAATATTTAGTCTAAGTGATTTTGGGGCAAAACCATGCCAGAGCCAGCAGTGCTCTAGACATTTTTCGACTAGCGCTTTTGCTAAATTGGTAGGATCGGATGAGGAGAGGTATAGCTCAAGTGGCATTTTTAGAATGCTCTCCAAACTGAAGCACAAAAACTTTGCACAGAAGACTGGTCAATTCAAATTGTTTAGGGGTATTCAATTATTTGATGCCACTCTCTGATTATCTTGGTGTTATACAATAAAATGCAGCACAACAAGGTGAATAAATTATTGGAAATCAGATGGCTAAAGTCGAAATGCAGTTATTGCTGTACCAATTCTTGCAGAAGCATCAAACAGAGAGTTCAACTTTCACCAAAGAAGAGCTTATCGCGCATGTAGGCTGGAAGCCAAGTACATTCAAATCTTACTACGGGAAGGGTCAGATAACTCAATTCTTAGCAGAGATTGGAGTTAATACATACGAAGCAATCAATGTACTAGATGTAAGTTTTATCGAGTTCAAAAAGCGTTTATCTCAGAGTAAGCACTATCAAGAGCTAGGTCATAAATGTAAATCTAACTTAGCTAAAGCCCTGCTCAAAAAGTCCAAAGATAACATGATGCTTGCATTAGAGCTTTACAACAGACCGTCACTTGAAAACAAGTTAGATGGATTTGTAATGATGTACTCAACTGCTTGGGAGCAGCTTCTGAAAGCAATAATCATTGAGCGAGATGGTGAAAAAGCGGTATTCGAGAAAACGAATAAGCAAGGCGTAAAGAAAACAATATCTTTGAGGCAATGCTTGGATAAATTGTTCAAAGAAAATGACAATGTAAGAAAGAATATCTCTCGTATAGCTGATTGGCGTGATGGTGCTGTTCATCTACTTATGCCTGAGCTTCAAGGGTTGGCTTCTCGCATATTCCAATCTGGTGTGCTGAATTATTCATCTAAGTTTCAGGAGTTTGCAGAGGTACCATTTATGCGCTCTCAGCATGCTGGAATGATATCACTAGTTGGTGATTTTAAGATGCCACCAGAGCCAGTGTTGCGATCATTGTATGGTAAGGCAGCGGAAGATATGCTCGAACTAGCTAAAACGGTGCAAGATGAAATCGAGAAAGAAGATGATATTGAGTTCGCTATACCGATTAACGTATCACTTGTGTATGCTCGTGATGAGAAAGACAGTCAGATAATACTTGCTGCGGCTAACGGTAAAGCTCAGGACTTGGAGCAGTTGAAAAAGGCTCTTGTAGTTGAGAAGCAAGTAGATCCAGAGAAAACTCATACTTTCACTCAAAAGACTGCTATTGATGCTATTAATAAGACCCTTCATGCTAACCACGATATGGCAAAACTAGAAAAGTGCTTAGTAGCTCGAGACAAAAAGGGAAAGCCAACAATAAATAGTCATTGCTTCCAAGCGGCAGTCTCAAAGCTGAACTGGAAAGCAACTTGTAACAAACACCACCACTATCAAAAGATATCTAATACACATATTTATTCCCAAGATGCGGTTGATGAGCTCGTTAGGCAAATTACGACGAAGGATAATTTTATCAAGCAAGCAAAATCTCAAGCTAAGAAGAAAAGAAATAAACAGGCTGCTCTTGCTTAATATTTCCGATATGGCTCTTTTTGATATTGGCTAGGAGCCAGTTATTAATCTCCCTCTAATTTCTAGGCCGACGACTTGCATTAGAAAAAGTAACCCGACTAAGTGTCACGAAATTTAACAATGGCGTTAGTGCTAACAACGAACGGGGCAAAGGTGTGTTTGCCGTGATTGGCGCTGGCTGATTTTATTACATTAGAACATATCGAATTATCATAGTTAAAACGTGTGTCCCGTTAAGAATCGAGTGAATGAAATCAACGAGAGCAACTTTGCTCAAATGCACCCGTTTGCGCCACGCTCTGGTTGGAGTTGGAGGCAGAAGAGGGAGAGAGTTGAACGGCAAATCGCGCGTTTAAATAAAAATAACGGCTATTATATCTAACCACAGTGACCGCCGTAAGGCGGTCGTTTTTGATGCTAATAAGCTTTTTCTGCGCTTTGGACGGAGCAGCGAAAACCCGAAGTGTATGATAGGCTATCACCCTTCACCGTATCATAGGCGCGGGCTACATTAACCATACCAACCCCACCTCGTTTGACTTTGTATTCGCCCGTTACTGGCCCTTGTGGGTCAAGTTTCGGCGACACTTTATAATAATCTTTAGCGTACCAATCATTAACCCACTCTGTGGCATTTCGAGTCATATCGTAAATACCGAGGGGATTGGGCGCAAACATACCAACAGGGTTTAAGTCCGTATCAACATTAACGGTTTTTTCGGTAAACTCTTCATAGCCACCTAATTCTGGGTTATAAAAACCTCTTCCCCTAAACTGAATAAAGCCATTGTTGGTTGCGTAGTAGAGTTTTTGGCCACGGCTGCGTGCCGCATATTCCCACTGTGCTTCGGTAGGCAGATCCACTGGTAAAGCGGTCAATTGCCCCAGCCATTGACAATAGTTTTTTGCATCTTGCCAATTTACAAGTCTTGCTGGTTTTTTAATAAAGCTCGATAAAAAAATCTTATAATCGCTTGACCCTCGTTCAAGGTATTTTTCTTCATAATCAAACTGCTCAAACGGTCTACCTAATGTTTGTAAATAAACATCGTAATCCAGCAACTCAGCCTCATACTTTGACAACGAATAACTGCTTAGGGTGACCTCATGTTGAATATCTGCACCACTGCTGACCATTTCGACACCACTGTAACAGCTTGCTTCCGGCGTCCAGACTGGACGATTAAGATCGTCGTTCATGCAGGGCATACGAAAGTCGCCCATAATAAAACGGCCACCTTCGACAAACACCATATTTTCAATCGACTTTACCGCGACCTCGGCGATCTTTTGTTTTAGTTCGCTGTCTGCATCTGGATAGTGTTTGTTGACATTACTAATAATGGTGTTGAGCTGCTGTTGAGAAAGCACGTTGCTGGAAATGTCGATATCGCTATTGCATGCCGCCAATAAAGGAATCGCCCCGAGAAGACCTAGCCATTTATAATTCATTATCAATCCTCATTATTTAGCTGTTTATTTTAAGCGGCTAAGCAGGTGACATGAAGTTAATGACCGGAAAATAATGTGATTTTCCTTCCTTCTCTGTGACCCTTGGGCTACGGGCGGACTTTCCGGCTATGAGTATTATGTCAATAATCGATGAACTTATCTCGGCTGGCCTTGCGATGAAAAGTGGCGCCAATTGGCGGTTGATGGAAAATACCGTCAAGCATTGATGTTTGACGGTATAGGATATGTGACTACAGAGTTTGACTGAGTTGATAATAGCGACCTTGTTGTGCGAGGAGTTCCCTGTGGCTACCATGTTCAACAATTTCACCTTGTTCAATTAGACAAATACTGTCCATCTTGTCTAAATCAACTAAGCGGTGAGTAATAAAGACAACGGTTTTATCAACGAAGTGTTGCTCAAAGAGCTGCATGATCTGCTGTTCGGTTTGCTTATCCAACCCTTCAGTTGGTTCGTCAAGCAGTAAAATGGGGGCGTTATGAAGTAATGCACGAGCAATACCCACTCGACGTTTTTCTCCACCCGATAACTGACGACCGCCATCGCCAAGCCAAGTATCTAACCCGGTATCATTGAGCAGCTTGGCTAATCCGACCTGAGTTAATACCTGTGCCAGTTCATCGTCATTTGCTTGTGGTTTAGCCATGATCAGGTTGTCTCGCAAAGAGCCGTTTAGGATATCGACCCGCTGGCTGACCACACTGATTGCCTTGCGAAGGTCGCTTTCGCTCCACTTTTGAATTGGCATTCCAGCGATTTTAATCTCACCCTGCTTTACATCCCAATAACGGTTTAGTAATTGGAGCAGAGTAGACTTGCCCGATCCCGTCTGACCAACGACAGCAATACGGTGTTTGGCCGGTATGTTAAGGCTAATCTTTTTAAGCACTTCGCTTTCTGTATCTGGGTAGCTGAAAGAGACACTCTGATACTCAATCGAAAATGCTTGATTATGACTATCGCTATGCTCTGGGAATTGGACATCTGGTTCAGAGAGAATAATGTCGTTCAATCTGCGAGCAGAGGTAAGAGTCTGACCTAAATGCTGGAATGCGCCTGCGATAGGCATGAGTAGCTCGACACTCGCCATCGTTGCGAAGGCAACTAAGGCGATCATTGGATCTGGCGTATTTCCGCCGACGCCATCAGCAGCGAGCCAAAGCATCAATATAATTGTCCAGCCATTAGCAAGTAGCAGTAGAGCTTGTGCAAGGCCAGAGAAATGGGCGTTAAAGAACTGGTTCTTTAGCAGCTTTTCTTGAGTGCTCAAGATCGCCTCACGGTAACGTTGCTCTGCACCGAATAGGGTTAGCTCACTGTAACCTTGAAGCCAGTCTAAGGTCGAAATACGAAGCTCGGCTTTATTTTGCGTTAGCTCGCTACCATTTCGTTTGCCCAACTTATAAAAAAGTATCGGCCAAGTAACTAGCAGGGCAAAAAGAATCGCCCCTAATGTCATACCAAGTTCGGCGTCAAACCAACTTACTAGCGCTGTAAGGCCTAATATACCTAGCGTACCGACGATCATTGGACTAACAAGTCTTAGGTAGACATGATCCATGGCGTCGATGTCGGCAACCAAACGGTTAAGTAAGTCAGCGTCACGTAGGTTTGATACGCGGCCCGGAATGAGTGGAGCAAGCTTGGAAAAGAAGAAAATACGTAAGTCGGTTAGGAGCTTAAAGGTCGCGTTGTGACTCACTACGCGTTCCCCCCAGCGTCCTGCGGTTCTGCCCATAGCAAAACCACGAACAAAGGCGCCCGGCAACATGTAGTTGAAGGTCTCGCGTGCAATCGTCAATCCCGCGATTGCGGCGGCGGATAAAAACCAACCAGACAAGGTCAATAAGCCGATAGAAGCAGCAAGAGTCAGGAACGCAAGCAACATCCCGAGCGATAGGCCGAACCAATGCTTCTTATACAGTTTGAGGTAGGGAAGGAGTTCACGCATCAAGATTCCCCTTATTCGCTTGGTTAAGTGCCTGATTGGCACTGAGCATTTCTTGGAAAAGCCCTTGTTGTTGAGCCAACTGAGCAAAGCTACCGCTTTGAACAATTAAACCATCACGCATCACAAGGATTTGTTCTACATTCTGAAGTGGCGTCAGTTGATGTGTCACCATTAGCGCTGTTTTGTTTTCTATTTGGTTTTGTAAACCTTGCATGACTAAGCGTTCACTTCTTGCATCTAAGCTCGCTGTAGGCTCATCGAGTAACCAAAACTGACCGTTTTGAATCATGGCACGTGCAAGCGCCAGGCGCTGAGCCTGACCGACGGACAAACCACCCGAACGATCGGAAACCGCATAATCTAAACCGTGTTGGTTAACAAATTCAGCCGAGAAGGACTCTTCCAGTGCACGCTGAACGCTTTCTTCACTGACGTTGGATTTGCCCAGCGTGATGTTGTCACGAATGGTGCCGTGCAATAAAAGTGGGTTTTGTCCGACCCAACTGATGTTTTGACGCCAGTTAGCGAGATCAATCTCAGTACGTTCAATATTATTGATGGTCAACGAACCACTGTAAGGCAAGAAGCCTAAAATAGCGTTGATTAGCGACGTTTTACCTGCACCGCTAGGCCCGACTAACGCCGTAGTTTGACACGCCGTGAGTTCAAAGCTGACAGGGCCTAATAGTTTCGTCCCTTCAGGAGAGAAGACTTCAAGATCCGTTGCGCGAATAGTGATAGCGTCATTATCAGCGAGCGTCTGACTACCAGAACGGACAGTCTCTACGTCAATTTCAATAAATTCAACAATGCTCTCTGCAGCGCCCACTGCTTGCTGTTTAGCGTGGTAGAAAGTGCCTAGATCACGAAGAGGCTGATAAAACTCAGGGGCGAGGATCAGAATAAACAGCCCAGCAAACAGAGTGACCCCCGTGCCGTAATCGCCAAAGTTCAACTCACCGATAAAGGCGAAGCCAAAGTAAACGGCTGTCAGTGCGATTGAGATTGAGGTGAAAAACTCAAGCACAGCAGATGACAGGAAGGCAATTCTAAGTACGTCCATGGTTCGGGTACGAAACACTTCTGACGCACCGCGCATCACTTCTGTTTCTGCCTTAGTTCTATCAAACAAACGGATGGTCGTCATTGATTGAAGACGGTCGTAAAAGTGCCCGGATAAACGTTGCAATGCTTTAAAGTTTTTACGGTTTGCGTCAGCCGCTTTCATACCGACCAAAGCCATAAATAATGGCACTAGCGGTGCAGTAATTAGAAAAATGAGTCCAGCAGCCCAGTTAACGGGGAAGACGACGATCAAAATGACGAACGGAATCAAGACTGACAACGACATCTGCGGCAAATAGCGCGCAAAGAAGTCATGCATATCTTCTACTTGTTCTAAGAGTAGCGTTGCCCATGCACCCGCTGGTTTACCTTTGATATAAGCGGGCCCCAGTTCGCGTAATTTGTCTAAGATGAGTTGGCGAATATAGATACGAATTTGTTCACCACAACGGTACCCCGCAATTTCACGTCCCCATGAGCAGAGGGCACGTATGGCTACGATAGCGGCGAGACCAAAAAAGTGAGGCACTAACGTGTACTTATCGACATGCTCGATAATCAACTGATGCAGTATGGTTGCAAGCAGGGCGGCTTGAGCCAATAGAAAAATGCTTGAAAGAACGCCAAGACCGACAGCGACCATAAGCCAGCGTTTGGCGAGCTTACTTTGCTGCTTGAGCCATTGATTCAAGCTGCGTTGTTTCTTTTTATCCATTGTGAAGGCTTAATGAGAATTATTATTAGCAATTAGAACTGCGCATTATACAAAAGAAAGCCCCGCGGTAACACCGCAGGGCTTTAAGGATTTGAGCCAAAAGTGAAAAATATTATTTACTATCTGCCAACGCATCCAAATAGCGTTCTGCATCAAGAGCGGCCATACAACCGGTACCCGCAGAGGTGATGGCTTGACGATAGTTGTGATCCATCACATCTCCAGCGGCAAAAACGCCGGCAATGCTGGTTTGTGTTGCATTGCCTTCCAAACCAGACTGAACAACAATATAGCCGTCTTTCATCTCAAGTTGGCCTTCGAAAATGGCTGTGTTTGGCTGGTGGCCAATCGCAATGAAGGCACCCATCACGTCAATCTGCTCAACAGACTCTGACTGAGTATCTTTGATACGCACACCCGTCACGCCCATATCATCACCCACCACTTCCTCTAGAGTTCGATCAGTGTGTAAAACGATGTTGCCGTTTGCGACTTTATCCATCAGACGATTGATCAGAATCTTCTCTGCTCTGAAAGTATCACGGCGATGAATCAGGTGAACCTCTGAAGCGATATTTGATAGATAGAGCGCTTCTTCAACAGCGGTGTTACCACCACCAACCACTGCGACTTTCTGGTTGCGATAGAAGAACCCATCACAGGTCGCACAAGCGGAAACTCCACGCCCTTTAAATGCTTCTTCTGACTCTAGGCCAAGATATTTAGCCGAAGCACCAGTGGAAATGATCAGAGCGTCACAAGTGTATTCACCGTTGTCGCCAATAAGACGGAAAGGGCGTTGGCTGAGATCAACCTGATTAATGTGGTCAAACAAAATCTCGGTTTCAAAACGCTCTGCGTGTTCTTTCATGCGTTCCATAAGGTTTGGTCCAGTCAGACCCTCAGGATCACCAGGCCAGTTTTCTACCTCAGTGGTCGTGGTTAATTGACCACCTTGCTGCATGCCGGTAATCAAAACTGGTTTTAGGTTTGCACGCGCAGCATAAACGGCTGCAGTGTAGCCAGCAGGACCAGAGCCAAGAATAAGAAGATTGCTATGTTTGACGTCGCTCATTTGTGCTCCATTAGCGGTGACGCTTTCTATGTAGTTTGTCTCGATTGTATGGAATATATGGGGGCTTTGAAAGAGTTAGCAAGCGTGAAAACAGGAATAATTGGTTATAGGTTAGAACGCAATCGTTACATTTTGTGTGGCGAGTGGTTGATATAACCTGTTGAAGTTTAAAAGGTATTCCTAGTGTGATAGTGAAGTCGTCTAATATTTTCAATCCTTGCTTTTTAAATCTGGTTGAATTGTCTGATTTTAATTACCTTAATGGATAAAAGTTCTTTATATCTATTTATGTTGGATTGAAATGCTAAAAAAAGTTGATCTTACAATACAAGTGCGCAAATAATAAATGTGAACAAGATGTTAATCATATTATAGGTATGTACATTCATTAAGGAGATGATGATGTTACATCAGCGTGAAACTACCCTTCAACTCACCAAACTTAGCGATACGGCGATTGCTCAGCTTGCACCATCGTTTACTCAGCTTCCGCACACAGAACATGCCGATGGTAAATTCCGCTTAAGACGTTATTCCGTTGTCTCTTTTCGAGATGGCGAAGTAGTCGATTTGGGCAAAAATGAATTTATGCAAACGGACGACATTAACCGTTTTCAAGGCAACGTTGTCAGACAGTTTGAACCTATTGAAGAGAGCACTCTAAACAGTGATGGTATGCGCGAGATGTGTCAGCTCTTTGTTTCTTCAAACAATCTGACTAATGAGCATGAGATTGAAATTCATCAGATCCGTATTGCAGCTATTTACGATGAGACACAAGTCGCTCCTGAAGGTGTTCACCAAGACGGATTTGAGCATATCGCGCTTGTTGGCATGGGGCGTCACAATATCGAAGGTGGCGATATCATGCTTTACAACAGCTTCAATGAAGCGCCATTTTTCCGCAAGGTTTTACAAAGTGGTGAGGTCGCAATGCTCGCTGACGACAAGCTATGGCATAACGCTCAGCCAATCCGCTCTGTAATCGAAGGCCAAGAAGGCTATATGGATGTATTTGTTCTAACCGCGAAGGATGCAGTGAATGAGCTTCACTCCTAATTTAGTAAGAGCGCAGTTTAGCGCTCTTAATCAGACTCATAATGACTTACCAGTACTATTTCTTGATGGCCCAGGAGGCTCTCAAGTACCTCAATCCGTATTGGATGCGATGACCGCTTATCTTGGATTCTTCAATTCTAACTTGGGTGGACACTATTTCTCTAGCCGCAATACTACCGACTTAATGAAGCAAGCTCGCGAGCATGCTCAGGCTTTGGTCAATGCTGAATCGAGCGATAATATTGTCTTCGGTGCCAATATGACGTCACTCACGTTCCAATTGAGTCGTGCTATAAGCCGCGATTGGAAGGCCGGGGATGAAGTGGTTGTTACCGCATTAGATCATTACTCGAATGTATCAAGCTGGCAGCAAGCAGCAGAAGACAAAGGGGTTGTTGTTCGACAAGCTCGTGTTGAGGAGTCGGACTGTAGCCTAGATATCGATCATCTTATCTCTCTTATTAATGATAAGACGACCTTGGTAGCATTAACTTTCGCGTCAAACACGACGGGTTCAATCGTCGATATGCAGCGTGTCATTGAAGCGGCACATGCTGTGGATGCGATGGTCTATATTGATGCGGTACATTATGCACCCCATCATTTGGTTGATGTCCAACAACTTGGTTGTGATTTTCTTGCTTGCTCAGCGTACAAGTTTTTTGGACCGCACGTTGGGATTGCCTATGTCGCGCCTAAATGGCTAGATACGTTGAAACCATACAAAGTTGAACCAGCAACGAATGTGGGGCCTGGTCGTTTTGAGACAGGTACGCAAAGTTTTGAAGGTCTAGCCGGAGTGGTTGCGGCGGTGAGATACCTAGCTCAATGGGGTAAGGACGACGACTCGTTGAGAAATCGCTTGATTGACTCCTACAAGCAGTACAATCAACACGAGTCTGCGATCAACGAAAGGGTTCTGGTTAGGTTGTCAGAATTAGATGGCGTCACCTTGCTAGGGCGCAATGAGGCAGATAGCCAAAAGAGAACACCGACTTTCGCCTTGACCTTCGATCAACATACGCCTGAAGAGGTAGCGAAGAAGCTTGGTGAGCGTAACATTTGTGTCTGGAATGGGCATTTCTACGCACTCGGATTAGTCAGGCAGTTAGGTCTCGAGTCGACAGGTGGGGTAGTACGAATTGGCTTTATGCACTACAACACATTAGAAGAAGTGGACATTCTGTTTGATGAACTGAAAGCAATTCTTACCCATTAATCGACCCAAATTAAAAAGACCTCCGATTGGAGGTCTTTTCTGTTTAAGCCGTAACTTCAACTTCGTATGAGGTGAATTTACGAATGTTAATCACGCCAGTATCGAAAATCATATATTGGCCTTTGATCCCTTGTAAAACGCCGCTGACTTCGGGGTTTTTATCAAAGTTATGCGAAGTTATCTTTGTGGGGTGTTTCTCCACTGGATAGCTAATGGTGGTGATATCACGGCTAAGCACTTCAATAGCGTCGTCACCAAACTGTTGTTTTATCTCAGTAATCTTATCCTCGACCAGAGGCAACAGCTCTAAAAAACGTTGCTCCAGAGCCATAGGTTCGCCATCACCCTTTAGCAGAGTTCGCCAGTTGGTTTTATCGGCGATGTGCTTCGCCAACTCTACCTCGATCAGTCCCGAAATATGGCGTGTTTTCACTTTAAAAATAGGTAGACCTTGAGTGGCGCCTTGGTCAATCCAACGAGTTGGAATTTGAGTATGGCGCGTAATGCCGACTTTCAGACTTGATGTGTTTGACAAGTAAACATAGTGGTCGACCATACAGTTCTCTTCACCCCACTGAGGTTCACGACATGTGCCTTGGTCGTAGTGGCAGGTTTCTGGCTTCATTATGCACATATCGCAGCTTGCGAGTTTCTTCATACATACAAAGCAGTGACCTTGTGAGTAGCTCTTCTTGGTCTTCTTACCGCAAGAACAGCAGAAGATGTTTCCTGTGTGCGTCAGGGTCAGCGTTTGGCCGATAAAAGGCGTTAAGTCGACGAGCTCTTCGCCGACAGGCAGTCGATAACTAACGGTATTTTCTAGAGAGGCACGCATTTTACTCAGCGTACCTTTGGCGATTAAAGACATGACAGTGCTCTTCTTTATTCGAGGTTGAATCCTCGTTGTTTTTAGCGTTTGAGTGTAACACTTTTTTAGCCAAATGACTTCGGTTCAAACGTTGGACGGTGTTTAGACATTGGGGCTGTGACGCGCCCACTTTAAGAGGCATATCTAATATTTTGCCGCTAAGTGACATTTAAAATGGGGTAAAATGGAAGCAAGATCTTATTATTAATTGAGTGCTGTGTCATTTAATGGGTCGAGTTAACTGCCCAAACGGATTGTTCTATTGAAAGTTATACATAAAGCTATCTTCACCTTGGTTGCTATAACCTTACTTGTCGTTCAATTATTTTGGATGCATGGTGATGAGCGCGTCGTTAAGATAACCCCCGCACAGTTTACCTTCGCTGCAACCAACGATCAGTTACAGGGTGGGGTATCGACGTCGTCACTCAACATAGAGAATGAGAAAGCCTTGCTAGAGTGCCATTTGGCGAAAGGCGATTTATATCCTTGGCCCTATTGTGGCATATCGATTACCGTTGGTGACTCCATAGCCAGTGGTATGGACTTAGAGGGCTTTCATACCATAAAACTTGATGTTGATTTCGAGCAACTTAATGCTGACAAGTCCCCATCGCTACGGATCTACCTCAGAAACTACAATCCCGCTTATTCGACAGCAGACAATGAGTATTCATTCAAATACAACGGGCTGGAATATACTCCAGGAATCAAGGGGGGCGCGATAGAGATTCCGATTGCCAATTTACAGGTTTTAACTTGGTGGCTGAGTGACAATCAAATTCCAATCGCGCATTCAGCTCCTGAATTCTCAAATGTGGTCAAAGTCGAGTTTGCTACTGGCTCTGGACACTCTCAAGGCGATTACAGGCTACAGGTTAATAGTATTGAGTTTGTCGGTAACTACATTGATGGCGAAGATTTGTTGCTTGGTTTGCTGGTCTTTTGGGTTGCACTGGCATTGGTTTATAGCATGCTTGAAATCAAACGTGGCCGCCAGATCATCCAACAATCCCAGTATCGCCAAGAGCACCTTCGCAAGTTAAACCGCCACCTAAAGGAGCAAAATGTCCACTTTGCTGAGTTAGCTAACCGTGATGCCCTGACTGGAGCCATGAATAGACATTCGATTCGTGACTGGTTAGAAAGCAACTACGTAAAGAATCGCGTCGATGGAAAACGTCTTTCAGCGCTTTATTTGGATATAGACCACTTCAAAGCGGTGAATGATAAGTACGGACACGCAATGGGTGACGATATATTAAGAGAGTTCACCATGGTCGTTCTTAGCGCATTGAGCGCAAGTGAAAGGTTAGTGCGTTGGGGCGGGGAAGAGTTTGTGGTCTTTTGCCCGGGGCTTTGCTCAAAAGAGGCCACTGAACTGGCTGAGAAGATACGCCATAGAGTCGAGTCGCATCTATGGGTGCATGGCGATCCCTTGACCGCCAGTATTGGCGTCGCTTCGCTTGGTGACGAACGACCAAATGAAATGTTAATGCGAGCCGATGAAGCCCTTTTTATGGCGAAACGACAAGGTCGAAATAAGGTCGTTTTTAATCCGTAAGCTGTTGGTTTGTATCCTGCCCATCGATCATTTCGTTCTCATCGAGGTCTGCTTGAGTCGATTTTATAATCGGCTCTTTCGGACCTAAAAATTTAGGCTGAGCGTGAATGATGTAGATGTCCAAAAACGCTTTTGTACGGGCAAAGACTTCACGCACTCGCACCTGTAATCCCGAATGTCGAGACGGTCCAGCGACAGCAAAACATTTCGCATTGATATCGTGAGAGTTGGCGATAAACAAGGCTCGTTCACAGTGGAACTTCTGCGAGATAATCAGAAAATTATCCGTGTCAAAAATCTCTTTAGCGCGCACAACTGAGTCTAGTGTTCGAAATCCAGCATAATCTAAAAAGATCCGTTCTTCAGGGATGCCAGCTCTGAGCAAATCGCGTTTCATCGTCCATGGTTCATTGTATGAGCGATGCGCATTATCACCACTTAATAAAAAGTGGCTAACTTTTCCTTGTTGATACAACTCAATCGCCGCATTGATGCGGTTGGTGTAATACTCATTGAGCACCTTGCCCAAATACTTGCTGGTGCCTAAAACCACCGCAACATCAAATTGTTCGATTTGCTGTGGTTGAGTAAAGACTTGGTGTCTCGCCTGATATGACACCCATCGATCAACCACAAACAGCGCCGCAGACACGGCGACAAAAACAGCCGGAAGCCAAGCGATGAGTTTGAGCATGCGACTTAACCAAGTTTTAGCTGGCTTGTCACGATGGAAGAGTTTACGCACTAAATTTGTCGGTTCCTTTGCGCCCATAGACCAATAATTGTGAAGCAAAACAAAACGATGGTAAACATGATGCCAGCATCGAGCCCACGTAATGTCCGAGACAGGTAAGGGGTTGCCTTAACAATGATTAAGCCGTAACCAAATGCGTTAATCAAGACAAAAGCGATCGTTCTCAGCGCGAAGTTGTAGTTTCTTAATAGACGTCTCAACAGTGCATTAATCTCGCCACCGGCCATAACCAAAGTACAGGCGATAAGCGCCGTCGAAATTTCGCTGAGGTAGGGGCTAAGGTAACCCCCAAACATATTCAAGTATTCCATTTAAGTACGTTAGATAATGGTGATTTAGCGAGAATAGCACGAAGTAATGTGAGGATGTCCAGCATGGTTGAGCTGAGAGTTCACTTTTGTGGCAGGAATAAAAAAACCCAGCGTAGCTGGGCTTTTAAATTTGTTTAGAATGCAGTGCGTTTGTAGCGACGGTAAACTGGCTGCCAGAAAGAGGCGTCGATTGCTTCTTCTAGTGCTTCGTCTGGGATCTCTAATGCAACGCCTTGCTCGATGGCTTTCTTCGCCACGGCAAAAGCAATCTTCTTCGATACCGAGTGAATCGCTTCAAGAGGGGGTAAAAGTGCACCTTGGCCGTTAATCGCGAGTGGTGAACAGGTCGCGAGCGCACGGCTTGATTCCATAAGCATCTCATCAGTGACACGTTTCGCTTGTACCGCTAATACACCTAAACCGATACCAGGGAAGATGTAGCTATTGTTACACTGAGCAATCGGGTAAGTTTTACCTTCATGAACCACAGGATCAAATGGGCTACCTGTTGCGACTAGCGCTTCACCGTTAGTCCAGCGAATAATGTCGCTAGGAGTGGCTTCCACGCGACTTGTCGGGTTCGAAAGTGGGAAGACGATAGGACGAGCACAGTGTTTGTGCATCTCTTTAATCACTTCTTCACTAAATAGGCCAGGCGCACCTGAAACACCGACAAGAACGGTTGGTTTAGCATTACGCATAACATCCAACAAAGAATATCCGTTGCTGTCAGTTTGCCAATCAGCCGTGTTGACATGCTTTTGAACAAGACGTTGCTGGAAGTCGAGTAGATTAGGCATGCCTTCTTGTAGCAGACCCCAACGGTCGACCATAAATACTTGTGAACGAGCTTGCTCGTCGCTGATCCCTTCAGAGACCATTTGCGCGATGATAGCTTCAGCGATACCACAACCTGCCGAACCCGCACCTAAGAAGGTAATGCGCTGTTCTGAAAGCTGACTTCCCGCCGCTTTACAAGCTGCCAGTAGCGAACCGACAGTAACCGCTGCGGTACCTTGAATATCGTCGTTGAAGCAGCAAACGCGATTTTTGTAGCGCTCCAAAAGCGGCATGGCATTTTTTTGTGCGAAGTCTTCAAACTGGATTAGTGCTTCTGGCCAACGGCGTTGAACGGCCTGCATGAACTCTTCAACAAATGCATCATATTCAGCCCCAGTAATACGAGGATGACGCCAGCCCATGTACATTGGATCGGCAAGTCTTTGCGGGTTGTTAGTGCCCACATCGAGTACGATTGGAAGCGTGTAAGCAGGGCTGATACCACCACACGCGGTATATAGAGCCAGCTTACCAATTGGAATCCCCATACCACCGATACCTTGGTCACCGAGACCAAGAATACGTTCACCATCAGTCACAACGATAACCTTGACATTGTGGTTAGAAGCGTTGTTAAGGATGTCGTCAATGCGATCGCGGTTTGCGTAAGACACAAACAGACCACGTCCACGGCGATAGATATTCGAGAAGTTTTCACACGCAGCACCAACGGTTGGTGTGTAGATGATAGGCATCATCTCTGTAATGTGATTTTGAACCAGTCGGTAGAAAAGCGTTTCGTTCGTGTCTTGAATGTTACGCAGGTAGATGTGCTTATCCATATCGCTTTCAAAGCTGCAATATTGTTGATACGCACGCTCTACTTGCTCTTGAATCGTTTCAGTATTTTCAGGCAATAAACCTTCAAGGTTAAAAGATCTTCTTTCCTGTGCGCTAAAAGCACTGCCTTTGTTTAGCAACGGCGTACTAAGCAGAGCAGGGCCAGCATAAGGAATGTATAAAGGGCGTTTATCGTTATTCATCACTTGCCTTAAGTAGGGTGGAGTGGTCTCTAGACCTTTGGAACTCGGAACCTAAAAATGATAGGGATTCGTTGTCTTATTGTAAACTGAATATTCCTGCATTCTGGTAAAGTTTGCGTATATAATTTGGCGTTTTAATGTCAAATGTTCAGCGAAGTATGTTCAGCTTACCGATAGATACCCTTAAATCCGAATTCTTAAAAGAGATATCGGCACATCATCTGATTGTAGAGGCTGAAACTGGCTCAGGAAAATCGACTCGTTTGCCCTTGTGGGCGGCTGAAAATGGACGAGTATTGGTGATTGAACCACGTAGAATTGCTTGTACCTCGTTAGCTCAGTTTCTTGCTGAACAAAAGCAACAGCCGATTGGTCAGTCTGTTGGGTATGCGATTAAGTTGGAGACGCGTTGCGACGATGAGACTCAAATCGTATTTGTTACTCCAGGTGTCGCACTGCGTTGGTATAGTGAGAATCAACTGGCAGGCTTTAGCACTATTATTGTCGATGAATTTCATGAGCGGCGTTGGGATACCGACTTACTGGTTGCTCTGCTCAGAGAGGCACAACGTCATCGCTTAGTGATCACGTCAGCGACTATTGAAGGTGAAAAACTGGCGCGTTATGTCGGAGCAAAGCGACTGCAAGCGAAAGGCCGCAACTTTGATGTCGCCATCGGTCATCGTGCTGGCGACTCTCGCCAG
The DNA here is from genome assembly GCF_050113735.1 of Vibrio sp. TRT 2004. NCBI lineage: Bacteria > Pseudomonadati > Pseudomonadota > Gammaproteobacteria > Vibrionales > Vibrionaceae > Vibrio > Vibrio sp. TRT 2004. Next base: position 16,454 of record NZ_JBNJOH010000010.1, read on the forward strand.
TTGCCTGATGCTCGTCAATTGGATGAAAGGGTCAAACAAGAAGTGATGGCACTTCTGGATGTGGATGGGGACATTCTGGTTTTTTTACCTGGGCGTAAAGAGATTATTCAGTGTCAAAGTAAGTTATCCTCCATTGAAGGGGTTGTTGCGCTACCTTTGCACGCTTCGGTTACTGACCAGCAAAGAGATCTCGCACTCAATCCTCAGTCTTACAAAAAGGTCGTACTGGCGACCAATGTGGCCGAAACGTCTCTGACCATTGCAAACATTGCTGCGGTGATAGACTCGGGTCTGGAAAGACGAACCGAACAACGCAATGGTCGTACCGCATTAAGCTTAAAACACATTTCTAAAGCGAGTGCCAAACAGCGTAGCGGTCGAGCGGGTCGCGTTATGGATGGTCTCTGTATCCGCTTATATGGTGAACATGCCGCATTAGCGGAAGTGACGCCACCAGAAATGCATCGAGAATCTTTGACCGAAGCGATGCTGGCCTCCGCAAGTTGTGGTCGAGCATTAACGGCACTGACATTTATTGAACCTCTACCGGAGAAGTCTGTTGCGCAGGCACACTCAACCCTAGAACAAATGGGGGCGATAGACAGCCAAGGTCTGGTGACTGAGCATGGCCAACGTATCTATCCTCTTCCTATTGATGCTTTGTACGCAGATCTTGTTACCCGCATGCCGAGTAGAGCCTTGCAAGAAGCGATGGTTGATTTGACTTCAGTCGTCGCTACCCCTGCAACGTTATACCGTTTATCAAACGATGAAGAACAACTTGAGCAACTTCTTCAACAAGAACCTCTAGGGTGTGATGCTCAGTTGGCGATTGGCTTGCTGAGAGGAAATCGCTACCCCGCCATTAAGGTTGATCAAGATGTAATGAAAGAGGCGGTTATGTTGTCAGAGCAGATGCGAGCAGCATTTGAGTTACCGCAACTTGACGTCGCATCACGTTATTCGCATCAGGATTTGGTCGAAGCGATTGCGCGATTGCACCCCGAGTTGGTGTTTGTGCGTCGAATGAAAAGAACAGAAGCGCTAGGCAATGGATCAATGGAAGTGATTCTTGGACGAGAAAGCCGTTTCCAAGATAAACACCAAGCCGCTTTGGTACTGGATACCCACAGCTTACCGGGAAGAGGGGTAAAACAGACGCTCAATTTAGCGACCTTTACTATGCCGATAGCGTTAAAGACTCTGCAATCGATGGATTTAGGAGATTGGCAGCAAGGAGAAGTCACCGAGCTAAGCGACACACCAATGATTGAGATGCAACTTGTCTATGCAGGGCGAGTAATCGCAACCCGCTATGAACCTGCAACGGGAGAGTTTGCCATTAAGCCAATGTTGCAAGCAGTGAAAAATGACCAATATTTGCTAGGTTTGGCAAAACAGCGGCACAAAGAGATAGAACATTGGAAATTGTATGTTTCGCTTGGCTTATCGGAGCAAAAGGTTGATATAAGTGAGCTGGACTTCGACCACTGGTTTACTGAGCAACTGACCCTACTAGAGCTGTCCGACATTTCTGAGTTGGAATTATTTTCCGCAGAGGATTTTGTATTTAAAGGCATTCCTTACTGGGAATATCAGGATTTCGCGGATGCCTATCCGTTTGAGTTGTCGTTGGGTGATTTAAACTTAGATGTTGAATATCTTGTCGACAAAAAGTTGGTTTATGTGATTTACCGCGATGGACTACGCAAAGGGTATCCAAAGCGTTGGGAACTGCCGAAATGGAAGGGCTGGAGAATCCAGTACAAAAAGGCGAGCAAGATAGTGGACATCAAATAGTGCTGAAACCACAGGATATTATTTGGTATCCAAAATATTAAGCAACCGGTCTCTTATATCTCTGGATTGTACACATTTTGTTACCGTATTGGTTTTTATATAGCTTTTTCAAACAAATTTAGGGCATAAAAGACTATTGTTTTATATCCTATTGCTATATAAGGAGCGATCTAGGATATTTAGTACACTGTGTTGCCGATATTACGGGGGATGATATGGAACATCTGGGCAAGACAAGTGTTGTATTCGACTATACCTCTTTTCTCGGTGCTTCGTGCAGTAAAAAATGGACCTTTCTCGAAGCGATGAGCACGTTTGCTCCGATATTCAGCCTAGCGTGGAAGGATACGATTAAAGAGACGCTATCGGTAGAAGATCGCTTGTGGGATCAAGCCATGAAGTCGCTGTCTGCTAACCGCAGCGACGAGTCAAATATTATCACTTTGCTCAAACTGGCTAAACTTGAGGGGGTCGAAGAACTCAAGCTCGTTATGCCATATGAGCTCGATAATGAACAAATCGAACGGCTACGCGCTAAGTCTCACGCTGAAATCGTCAGTTTGTCACAAGATGAATTAATGGTTAAGTTTTAAACAAAAAAGATCTCGCATGAGATCTTTTTTACTATCTGCTCAATAATGCGCGTGACGGATCATAATTCTCACAATTCATTCAGTAACTTGCCAGTGAACTGTTCTATATTTTACTTACAATATTTGCCAACAACTACTGTAAGGCAATCGCCCAATATCTCCATTTTTGTTCAGTCAGTGCAGACCTTAGACTTAGCGATTCGGTTTCCCTGAACGATTGAATGTGAGTTGTAAATGGACTTAAAGAGGTCGTAATGGAAGTAAAGTACAGTTGGATACTCGCTCCTTTGCTGCTTGCCACATCGGCACATGTATCAGCAAATGACAGCACGAATCAGATTAACTATGGCTATGCGTATGCTGATGTTAGTGCCGGATCGTTGAATGAAAATCTAGGCGTAAACAATAACGTCACTGCTTTAGCCGTAGGCGGGAATTATTTATGGACGGAGAACATTCTGTTCACTCTAGACTACACGGCACGTTTTATTCACCCAGAAGATTTTACTACGGAGTTATACACTCTATTACCGGGAGTCGCTTATCGCTACCCAGTTCTCGACAAGTTAGACTTGGTTGCTAAAGCTAAAATCGGTTACTTGTGGGCAAAGCAATCGCAAGATTCCACCAATGCTAAGTTATTTAGCGATAGTGATTTGGTATTAGGTGCTGGCGTTGAGTTGAAGTATGCATTGACTGATGATTGGGAACTGGCCGCAGGGGCTGAGTTCAATTACACCGACTTCCTTGAAGAAGAGATTTACCAACTGCGAGCGGATTACCGTATTTCACCGCGAATTACCTTAGGTGGATTTTATACTCACCGCAGTGGTGATTTCGAAACCGTTAAGATCGCCGGTAGTGCGACGACGAACGAAGGCGGAATCTCTTTGCGTTTCTTGTTCTAACGGTTTAACCATCAATAAAAAAGCCAGCGATACGCTGGCTTTTTAAGTTGTTTGACCGCGATTAAAGAACCGCAGCGATACCTTTACAAAGAGGTAACATGTTTGAACGAGTCATACCTGCAACACTGATGCGGCCAGAACCTACGATGTAGATAGCGAACTCATCTTTTAGGCGTTCAACTTGCTCTTTGCTCAATCCAGAGAAGGAGAACATGCCGTTTTGACGTTCGATAAAGCTAAAGTCTGCATCAACACCTTGCTCTTTTAGTGTCACTACGAATAGTTCACGCATTTGTTGAATACGGTCACGCATCTCTTTCACTTCTTGCTCCCATTCTGCACGAAGTTCTGGGTTGTTCAGAATGTGAGTAACAACCGCACTGCCGTGTGCTGGTGGGTTTGAGTAGATAGAGCGGATAATCGCTTTAACTTGTGAGAATGCTGTAGTTGCGACTTCTTCAGATGCTGCTACGATTGTGAATGCACCGACACGCTCGTTGTACAGGCCAAAGTTTTTAGAGAACGAGCTAGCAACCAGAATCTCTTGGTTATACTGAGCAAAAATACGTAGGCCTTGAGCGTCTTCCTCAACGCCTTTTGCAAAACCTTGGTATGCGAAGTCGAACAGAGGTAGAAGCTTTTTATCCGCAACCAATTTCGCCAGCTCTTGCCACTCTGCTTCTGTTGGGTCGATACCCGTTGGATTGTGACAGCAGCCGTGCAGTAGAACAACATCGCCTTCAGCCGCTTTTTCTAGGTCGGCTATCATTGCAGCAAAGTCTTTGTCTTTCGTTTCTGCGTTGTAGTAAGTGTATTGAGCTGTTTCAAGACCAGCAGCAGTGAATACACCGTTGTGGTTTGCCCAAGTAGGGTTACTGATCCAGATTTTAGCGCCGCCTAGTTGGCGTTTGATAAACTCACCTGCAACGCGAAGTGCACCTGTACCACCTGGTGCTTGTGCAGTTTTTGCCAATTTGTTGGCAACAATCGCAGAATCAGCACCGAAAAGCAGTTTTTGAACTGCCAGTGCGTACTCAGCCGTGCCTTCGATAGTTAAGTATGATTTGGTTTTCTCTGTTTCGACAAGCGCTTTTTCCGCTTTCTTAACAGTTGCAAGAACAGGGGTTTCACCTTGTTCAGTTTTGTAGATACCAACGCCAAGGTTAATCTTTTCAGCACGGGGATCTTTTTTAAATTCTTCAGTAAGGCCAAGAATAGGGTCTGCGGGAGCAGCAACTACTTTTTCAAACATAATCATCGTCCATGTTTATCGAAGGGAGGATATAAGTAACTCGGTTATTTATACCTGTCAAAACGGAGTGAGACAACAACCAATGTAAATAAAATTTCAAAAACAATGCGATTTTGTTGCATTGGCAAATCAAATATATATTTCTATATAAAAAGTCCCTTTAATCAAACGATAAAAGGGACATTAGTCTAGCGAAAATAGAACCACTATCAGGGGATTAGGCGTGCATCAGTTTTTCGAGTTCGTTTTCCTTTGCTTCCATACTGCGATACTTATCTGCTATCGCAACGAATTCGTCTTCAATCGCAAGAAAAGCCTCAACAATCTCGGGATCAAAATGAGAGCCATTCCCTTCAAGGATAATCGATTTTGCTTTTTCATGGCTGAAGGCTTTTTTGTATACACGTTCAGAGATAAGTGCGTCATAAACGTCCGCTAGTGCCATTAATCGACCTGAAATAGGGATTTCTTGCTCTTTAAGTCCATTGGGATAGCCGCTACCGTTCCACTTTTCGTGATGAGTGAGCGAAATTTCTTTAGCCAGTTTTAGAAACGAATTACTACCGAGTTGCTTTTCTGCCATTGATAACGCTTTAGCGCCAATCTCTGGGTGGTCCTTCATGACCTCGAACTCTTCATCGGTCAGTTTTCCGGGCTTGAGCAGGATGTTATCTGGGATACCCACTTTACCCACATCATGGAGCGGTGCGGATTTATAAAGCAATTCAATATAGTTATCGGTCAACAGCGCTTGATGGTGTTCAAACTGTGCCAAATGCTTAGCCAGCGCTCGCACATATTCCTGAGTTCTTAGAATATGTGCGCCTGTTTCGTTGTCACGCGATTCTGCCAAAGCTGACAAACTGACAATCGCGACATCACGAGTTGTTTTCACTTCATCTTGAGAGGATTCCAAACTATCAAGCATTTGGTTGGTCAGTGAGGCCATAGAACCAAGCTCATCATGTTCAAAGATAGGAACGCGGGCAGAAGTGTTGCCTTCAGTCACCGCCAGTAATGAGCATTCCTGAGCACTGAGTACACGACGCATGAGCTTACTCCACTGCACCATGATGGCAATGGTGTAGGCACCCAATACCACTGAGATATAGACAAATTCCTTAATTACGCTGACCTTGCCTGTGCCATCCAACACACGTTGTGGGTTATGTTCAAGCCAGAAAATATCTTTAACAGCGACCATGGCAAGCATGGTTGTCAAAGTGAAGATGAGTAAGCTGATAAGGCCGATCATTTGTTTGACGATCGATTGTCTCTTACCGCTCAATTCAAAATCGAATCGTTCAGACCGGTTTAACATGTCTAAGCTGGTGATTTTCGCATCGAGTTGCAGCAACAACCCGGTGAAAAAGCCGAACAAGGTCATCCCAAACAGAACTTTCAAGTTACTGTCGATAGTGAAGTCGTAGTAAGTGTTATAGAAGGTAGCGAGAATAATGCTGCCAACTAGCATTAAAGTGCTATCGAGTTGCGCGAATCGATGCTCTTTAACCATAGGGTGATTTTGCAGCAGAAAATGTCGCACTAAATAGACGCTACCAAAAGTGATAGAGATATGTAAGAACAGTTCACCAAAGGTCAGTGTTTCCAACATTGGGCAGACTCGTCCACCATAAAGTCCGAAGACGACAGCAGCAAGCACGTAGAGCTTTAGGGTTAAGGGGGCGTTGTAATGTGAGTTAACCATGTTAAGCCTTAATTACGTTATCAATGTGACTAAAACTAGTCGAACAACAGCAAGTTGACTAAAGTATGTATTTGCTTAGTCAATAAAAGACCGAGCATATTATCGATTTGTTTCGATTATTGATACAGTTTTACAACTTTAGCATTAGATTGAGTGAAAGGCTTAAAGCGGCGGGAAAGTAAAACGCACCCAGATAGGTGCGTTAAAAGGAGAGAGTTACTTTTTAAGGTTTAGCTGCGATTCAACCGCGTTAGCCTCGATGTCTGGACTTTTGCTGAGTTTGTCAGCTGCCCATTGATTGAGATGGGATAGAATTGCTTTAACGGCATGCTGCTGCGTGGCTTCTTCTCCTTTTGGTAACTCAAGGTCTTGTTTAGGATGTGAGCCAGTCGCATCTTCAGCAATGTGGAGCCAATCTGGGTGCCAGTAATATGGTTGACCACTTGGTGTTATCCAGCTATGAACGCCATTGCTTTCGCCTTTGTATTCAATGTGTGACGAATTGTACTTTGTCATTATTATCATCCCTTGTAAGGTTATTTGGATCACTTTAACCTGATAAATGTAACAGACTTACTGATATTTAATGTGATGAATCTCTATAAACAGAATGCGCTAAAGCGAATCTTTGTTAGTGAGATGTGGCGAAGCTCATCGATAGAGCTGTTGTGGTATCTTTGCCGCTCACATAAGAGGGTAATATGCATCGCTATCAACAATTAGCAAGTCAACTCAAGCAACAAATTGAAGCGAATACATGGCGTTCGGGCGAGAAAATCCCATCATTAAGAGCGACCAGTAGAAGTTTTTCGGTCAGTTCTGCAACGGTTCTTCAGGCTTATCAAATCCTCGAATCTGAAGGATGGATTAAGGCGCGTCCCCAATCTGGTTATTATGTTACTTCACGCCTTGGTATAGAGACTCCCCAACGTGAAGAGGCATCGATTCGCCCTGAATACCACGATGAGTTGTATGCGTTTTTAAAAAGTAATACACAGGCAGAAACGGCTTTAGGTTCTGCGTTTCCCTCACCGAATCTGTTTCCTATTGCAGATCTCAATCGTCATTTAGCCGCTGCGGGTCGTAAGTTGCCTGCCGAAGCCATTATTCACAATATGCCTCCTGGCAATGAAGCTCTGCGCCGATTGATTGCCCAGCGGTACATTACCGAAGGGATCAATGTATCGCACCAAGACATAGTGTTGACGTCCGGAGCGATGGAAGCTTTGAACTTGAGCCTCGAAGCGGTGTGTGAGCCTGGTGATACGGTAATCATTGAGTCGCCGGCTTTTTATGGTGCACTCCAAGCTATAGAGCGTCTAAAACTGAAGGCGATCGAAGTGGTCGTCGATCCCGAGACTGGGCTTTGTATTGACTCTCTGGCAACAGCGTTAGCAGAGAATGATGTCAAGGCTTGCTGGCTGATGGCAAACTTTCACAATCCAACCGGAGTCTCTCTTTGTGACGAGAAAAAGCGCAAAGTCATAGAGTTGGCAGACCAGCACGACGTCTATATCGTGGAAGACGATGTCTATTCAGAGCTTTACTTTGGTGACGACAAACCTTCACCGATTAAACTGTGGGATCGCAATGATAACGTCTTGCTATGTGGGTCATTTTCTAAGTCTCTCTGTCCCGGATATCGTATAGGTTGGGTCGTGAATAGGGCGCTCAATGAAAAGCTGCAAAAGCAACAGATGATTTCCACACTAGCGGGTAGTGCACCGATTCAGCAGGGCGTTGCTCACTATCTCCAATATGAAAGCTACGACAACCATTTACGTAAACTGCGCAAGCAGCTCAGTCATCGACTGGCGGCTTTCATCACGTCAATTCAGCAAGAATTCCCAGCGGATACTGTGATTTATGAACCTAAAGGTGGGTATTTTGTGTGGTTGCAGTTTTCTCAACATATTGATACCCATAAAATTTACCAACAGTTATGTGAGTTAGGTATCTCTATCGGTTACGGTCAGCTGTTCAGTTCAAAACAGCAGTATCAAAACTGTATGCGCCTAAACATTTCATTTGAGCACAGCGAGACGTTGTCGCAGGCGATAAGGCAGCTTGGCATACTGTTAATGGAACAGAGTAACAACTGATAGGGTGTTTTTGTTTTAAACTGTAGTGCTGCCAAAAAGTGAAGATGTGTTGCAATTGTCCCAATAGTCAAACAAGGGATAAGTTATGGAAAAACAACACTATCGGCATGAGTCTCGGCTACTTATCGTGGCTGTAGTATGCGCGGCGCTGCTAGTATTTGGGCATGTTATTCTGGCCAAATCTTTTGCGCAGCTGGCGTGGACGGAGTACACCGCGGCGGCGATTCCGTTTGTTATGCTGGGGTTATGTCTGTTTGGCATCTACTACGCTGCTAAAGCTAGCGACTGAGCATACCGTCAACGAGACATCTTGGGCCGCCCACAAAATGGGAGGCCTAACTTAACTTAGCTATTATTCTTGTTATTGAGGTGATCGACAATTGCTTGTTTGGCATGTTGCTCGTTCGCCGTTTCCCCGTCTTTCAAATCTAACGGCTGTCTACCGTGCAACCCAGTAATGTCTTCAGCAACGTGTAACCAATCTGGATGCCAATAGTAGGGTTGCTCACCCTGAGGATGGTCCCAGCTATGAACGCCTTCTTTTACGCCATTGTAAGAGAGGTCTTCAATTTTAAATAGTTTCATAATCATCACTCTACTGCGTTGAAGATACTTTTACATTAGCTCTTTTGGTGGTGCTTTTCTAATACCAGCTATGATAAGTAAGTGTTCAAATTTCTATACTTGAATTGCAACTGGCATAAAAAAACCTCCGCGTTGGCGGAGGTTTTTATAGATTGAGTTAACTTCGATGATTAGAAGTTTGCAGAGCGTGGTGTACGTGGGAATGGGATCACGTCACGAACGTTGCCCATGCCTGTTACGTAAGACACAAGACGCTCAAAACCTAGACCGAAACCAGCGTGTGGCACAGTGCCGTAACGACGCAGGTCACGGTACCAGCTCATGTGCTCAGGGTCGATTCCCATTTCACGCATACGTGCATCAAGAACATCTAGACGCTCTTCACGTTGAGAGCCACCAATGATTTCACCGATACCCGGAGCTAGAACATCCATCGCTGCAACTGTTTTGCCATCGTTGTTAAGACGCATGTAGAACGCTTTAATGTCTTTCGGGTAGTTCTTAACGATTACTGGCGCTTTGAAGTGTTCTTCTGCTAGGTAACGCTCATGCTCAGAAGACATGTCGATACCCCATTCAACAGGGAACTCAAACTCACGACCAGAATCCAGAAGGATTTGAATTGCGTCGGTGTAGTCTACCTGTGCGAAGTCTGAAGATACAAACTGTTCAAGGCGAGTAATCGCTTGTTTGTCGATACGTTGGGCAAAGAACTCTAGGTCATCACGACGCTCTTCTAGTACCGCTTTGAATACGTACTTCAGCATGTCTTCGGCAAGCTTCGCTACGTCGTCTAGTTCTGCAAATGCCACTTCAGGCTCTACCATCCAGAACTCCGCTAGGTGGCGACTGGTGTTAGAGTTTTCAGCGCGGAACGTTGGGCCGAAAGTGTAAACTTTGCTTAGTGCACAAGCGTAAGCTTCTGCGTTTAGCTGACCGGATACAGTTAGGAAAGTCTCTTTACCGAAAAAGTCTTCGTTGTAGTCAACTTTACCTGCGTCAGTACGAGGTAGGTTTTCCATGTCTAGCGTAGATACGCGGAACATTTCACCTGCACCTTCCGCATCTGAAGCCGTGATCAGTGGTGCTGATACCCAGAAGTAACCTTGTTCGTGGTAGAAACGGTGGATCGCTTGAGAAAGACAGTTACGAACACGTGCAACTGCACCGATGACGTTAGTGCGAGGGCGTAGATGCGCTACTTCACGTAAGTATTCGATAGAGTGACGAGTTTTTGCCATTGGGTAAGTTTCAGCATCTTCAACCCAACCAACAACTTTAACGTCAGTCGCGGCAAGCTCAAAGTCTTGACCACTTGCTGGAGATTCAACAATCTTACCTGTTACTTCGACAGAGCAGCCTGTTGTAAGCTTTAGTACTTCGTCGTTGTAATTATTAAGATTATTAGGGACCACGGCCTGAATCGGGTCGAAACAAGAGCCGTCATAAATGGCAAGGAAAGAGATTCCAGCTTTGGAATCACGACGTGAACGGATCCAGCCACGAACAGTCACTTCACTGTCTACTGCTAGCTGACCTTTCAAAACGTCTGATACAGGCGCGTAAGTCATGTTTGAAATATTCTCCATTGAGGTAAAAATTCAACCCAATGCGTGATACTCAATAGAATAAATAATGAGCAAACATTGGGTTGGATAGAATTCTATAGATTCAATGGAACATATTACCTTTCAAATATTATGCTTCAACCTTTATTGTCACTTAGTCGAACAAAAAATCCCATTATTCGCCTATTTCTTGCCAGAAAGTGTGAATTGATCGAGTAGAGTCTCAAGATGTTCAGAAAGTTGCTCAAGATTCATACTGATATCGTGGGTCTTAGCCGCAGACTCTGATGTTTGATTGGCATGTCGGGTAATGACTTGTACTTTGTTTTGGACTTGGTGGCTCAGTTCTGCCGTATTGCTGGATTGTTGTTGGATGCTATTGGCATGAGCGAGAGCTTGTTTCATCTCTTGAACGACTTCAGACATAGCATGGGACAATGCTTCAATTTCTGTTGAACGTTCGTGAGCGGTTCCACAGACCGTGTCGACGGAAGCCAGCGAGGCCTCACTGTCTTGCTGGAACTGAGAAATGATTGCTTCGATACTGCTGGTCGCTTCAGCGGTGCGACTTGCTAGATTACGAACTTCCTCAGCAACCACTGCAAAACCACGACCTTGTTCGCCCGCTCGAGCGGCTTCGATAGCGGCATTAAGTGCCAACAAATTGGTTTGTTCCGCGACACCTTTAATGACTTCGAGAATGCTAGATACCTCAGCAGTCTGGTTGTTGAGTTCGACAATGCTATCTTTGACTTGCTCGATATCGGTCACTAGTCCCTTGATCTCATGGCTGGCACTATGTGCTTTCTCAGCACTTTGCTCCGCGATATGCGTGGTGTGCTTGATCAACGATGAGGCGTTTTCGGTCGCTTGTTCAACCTGAACCTGCTGAGACTGCATCTGTTCAATGTTGTATTGCACCTCAGCGGTTTCAGTTTGCTGATTGGTCGCTGCACTGTCTGTCACTTGAGCAACTTGGGTCAGTTCAGATGCGCTACTTGCGACTTTATGCGACGTGGATTGAACCTGAACTAGGCTATCGTTGACGGTGTCCATAAAAGAGTTAATCGCACCAGATAGCTGGCCGATCTCGTCATTTTGCTTACTATCAAGACGCTGAGAGAGATCTTTGGTTTCGCTAAGGCTTTGCATAAAGCCGGAGGTTTTCTGAATCGGTCTAACGATGATTTTACGGATGAGACCCAGAGTGATCAGAAAGCCAACAAAACCGAATGCAGACATGATGGCTAGAGCGATCAGCGCTCGGTCCTTAATGAGGTCGTTAACATGAGAGAGGTTGTATTCGAGACGAATTGCACCTAGGACTTCGCCTTCTGGCGCTATATGACAGGCAACACAGTTGGTGCCGCGATAGTTTTCGCTTGCTTTCATTGGTAAGGCAACAACGATGCCTTTGCCCCAATCGGCAGAGAAAGGTTCTATAACCAACTCACCGTTAAGTGCACGCTGGTCGATATCATCGACAGGTTTCTGGTTCTCTTGACCAGCGCCGTATAACTTACTGACGGCTTCACCGCGCAAAACCCTAACTTGTTCAATACCGTCTTGCGCTAATGCTTTTTGTCGTAAAGTCTCTTTTTGCGCCATTGTGCCCGTTAACATCATCATGTTCAGGCTGTCGAAATAGTTGCTTGCTTTGTCGTGTAGTTGTTCACTCAGCACCGAGTTTATTAACTCTCGCTGCTGTAAATATTGGTAGGTGGTAGATGCAACAAGTACTAAGCCGAAGACCGTAACCAGTGTGATGAGCAATTTATTTGTTATGGATATGCGCATTATCAGAAATAGTATTAATAATTGGAATAGACTTCAAAAAGTCTCGCTTATCTATCGACGGAAGGGAAGACGGTAAATTTTATACTGTGACCTTACTCTCTGTGAGGCTTTTGTAAATGTGATGTAAGGGGACTGTAAACAAGTAATTGACGTGCGACATTATTTCGACGTTCTAGAGGTGTTTTTCTGCGGGCAAGCGATTTCCTTATTGCAATCTGACCTGCAAAGCTTGTCACTACTATACTTATTCCTTAGTATTGCGCCTCTTTCGAAAAGCCTGAGAATCAAAATGAAAACTGAATTATACAAAGAGTTTATGTTTGAAGCGGCACACCACCTTCCACACGTTCCTGAAGGGCATAAGTGTGGGCGCTTGCACGGCCACTCTTTCTTAGTTCGCCTCTATGTTGAAGGTGAAGTTGACCCACATACAGGCTGGGTTGTCGACTTCGCTGAAATCAAAGCTGCGTTTAAGCCTATTTATGATCGGCTAGACCACTACTATCTAAATGATATTGAGGGGTTAGAGAACCCGACCAGTGAGGTGCTGGCAAAATGGATTTGGAACGAGCTTAAGCCGAGTCTGCCGCTTCTCAGCAAAGTAGAAATAAAAGAAACTTGCACCGCGGGATGTATTTACAAGGGTGAATAATCTCCTGATGTAGAGTAAAAAAGCGAAGCATACTTCGCTTTTTTTGGGTTCATCAGTAAAGTTTAGCAAATAACTTTAATTGCTAGGCCACCTTGAGATGTTTCACGGTACTTAGCATTCATGTCTTTACCTGTCTCTAGCATTGTTTCGATAACTTTATCTAGAGAAACTGTTGGAGCTGACGAGCGACGTAGCGCCATACGCGTAGAGTTAATTGCTTTAACCGCTGCGATGCCGTTACGTTCAATACATGGTACCTGAACCTGACCCGCTACTGGGTCACATGTTAGACCTAGGTTGTGTTCCATCGCGATTTCAGCTGCCATACAAACTTGCTCTGGGCTACCACCCATCAGTTCGGCTAGACCAGCTGCTGCCATTGAACATGCAACACCGACTTCGCCTTGACAACCTACTTCAGCACCTGAGATTGAAGCGTTACGCTTATAAAGACCGCCGATTGCGCCAGAAGCCGCGAAGTAACGGATGTAGTCTTTTTCAGTCACAGTCTGAATGAACTTATCGTAGTAAGCCAGTACCGCAGGAATGATGCCACAAGCACCGTTAGTTGGTGCTGTTACAACACGGCCACCTGCTGCGTTTTCTTCGTTAACGGCAAACGCAAACATGTTTACCCAGTCAACAACAGACATTGGGTCGTTAGTGGTTTTTTCAGAAGTCAGCAACTGTTGACGTAGTGCTGCAGCACGACGTGGTACGCGTAGTGGTCCAGGCAGAATACCTTCTGTATTCATACCGCGATCCATACAGTCACGCATTGTCTTCCAAATATTGGCGAAGTAAGTACGTGACTCTTCATCTGAGTGCAGAACCGCTTGGTTTTTCATCACTAGTGTACTGATAGATAAACCGTGTTCTTTACACTGATTCACAAGCTCTTCAGCGGTTGTGAATTCGTAAGGTGTTTTAATCGGGTTCTCTTCTTCTTTGCCGAAGTTTTCTTCATCAACAATGAAGCCACCACCGATAGAGTAGTAAGTCTTTGAGTACACTTTTTCGTCACCGATCCAAGCGTGGATCTGCATGCCGTTTTCATGTAGCTCTAGGTTGGTGGTATGGAAGTTCATACCACCTTCTTTCGGGAACGATACTGTATGACAGTGCATGCCAACAGGAAGGCGCTCAGTTTCTTCTACGCGTGCAATAAAGCCCGGAATAGAATCAATATCCACTTTCTCAGGGGTGTTGCCTGCAAGACCCATGATGATGGCGATATCTGTATGGTGACCTTTCCCTGTCAGTGATAGTGATCCATAAACGTCCACGGTGATTTTAGTGATGTCGCGCAATTTTCCCATTGAGCGTAAGTCATCAATAAACTCTTTACCCGCTTTCATTGGTCCCACTGTATGTGAGCTTGAAGGACCAACGCCGATCTTATAGATGTCAAAAACACTAATCATATCGATTACCTCAAAAGTAAGCCTCCCAGGGGGAGAGGGAGGCTTTTTATTATCGTTATATTCTTGGATTAATCAGACTAAATTTAGTCTTTAGATTAAAGAGCGCCGTAGATTACAGAACTAATTGCCGCAAGACCACAGATTGTTGTGAAAATCTGTACTGGAGCAGAAGTTTTGTACTTAGCCATTGCAGGAACTTTCTGCATCGCGAATACAGGCATTAGGAACAAGATAGCTGCAATCATTGGAGCGCCCATTGTCTCAATCATGCCTAGGATGCTCGGGTTAACGATAGCAACGATCCAAGTAGTGATAACGATGAACAGCAGAGAACCTTTTTCGATCTTGCTTACAGGCGATTTAGCGCGAGACTTGATTAGACCAACTAGACCTTCATGTGCACCTAGGAAGTGACCGAAGTAGCTAGAAGTAATCGCTGCAAATGCAACTAGAGGACCCATGTAAGAAATCAGTGGAGATTCATGCACGTTCGCTAGGTAAGAAAGAACAGAGATGTTTTGCTCTTTAGCCAGCGATAGCTGCTCTGGAGATAGAGAAAGTACTACAGAGAACACGAAGAACATTACGAAGCCCATAAGCATCATCGCAGCACCACCAGTGATAGAGTCAGTTTTTTTAACTGCATCTTCACCGTACTGTAGGCGTTGTTCTTTAGAGAACTGAGAAATGATAGGACTGTGGTTGAAAGAGAACACGATGATAGGAATTGCTAGCCATACAACTGTTGGCATTGAGCTCCAGTCTGGTGCTACTTCAATCATCGACGTGTTCCAATCAGGGATAAGGTAGAAAGAAAGAGCAAGAAGGATTGCAACAAGTGGGTAAACCATTGCTGAAGTCGCTTTTAGCATCAATTCTTTACCAAATACCACACCCGCAGTCATTGCTGCGATAAGTGCGCCTGATAGTAACCAACGAGGAATGGATTCCATACCCATTTGGTTTACTAGGAATGAATCGACCGTGTTTGTAATACCAACACCGTAAATTAGAACGATTGGGTAGATAGCGAAGAAGTAAGCAAAAGTAATAAGGTTTGCGCCAGTCTTACCAAAATGTTCTTCAACAGTGTCTGTAATGTCAGCTTCAGGGTTTTTCGCTGATAGTACAAAACGTGCTAGAGATTTATGAGCGAACCAAGTCATTGGTGCCGCGATTAGAGCAAGGATAACTAATGGCCAAAAACCACCAGCACCCGCTTTAATAGGAAGGAAAAGCACGCCAGCACCTACCGCAGTACCGAAAAGCGACAGACACCAAGTGAAGTCTTTGTAAGTAAACTTACTAGACGATTGTGCGGTTGAAGCCGCAGAAGTTGTAGTATTCATTTTGTGATACTCATTTTTGGGAACAGGAAATAAGTCGGGGGCAATTTTGCATAAAAATCTTGCAGGAAAACTAGATCTAAATCATGAATTGATACGAGCTATGTAATGATATGTCAAAAACAGGTTTTTGCTCACGAAAATGATGTGCTACTAGTGATTTATGCTAATGTGTGACATTAGAAAATCTAATGTTGTTATTATTTTGTTTTATCTTTGTCGCAAGAAAACGGTTGCCTTATTGATAGTTAATTTAACTAATGTGAACAGAATATGTTGTTGTATGAGTAAATTAGTATTGATGCATTATATGATTCTGCATGGCGTGAATGATTTGCGCGGTCATTCCCCATATAAAGTGGTGTTGATATGACAAACCAAAGACACGATGTGAAAAATTGTTAACCTTAAATTTCTGACTATGGAGGTGATTTTTATCCAGAATGATCGAAGCAGGGACTTCAAACAGCTCGTCGACCTCATTCGCATCGATCTGGATTTCGTAGTCGGGCGAGATAAACGCTAAAAAAGGCGTGACCGTAAACTTACTAATGGTCACCAGTTCCGGCATTTGACCAAAGATCTCTATTTTATTCCTATCTATACCGACCTCTTCAAAGGTTTCTCTTAACGCTGTCTCTGCTAAGTTCGAATCGGAAGCCTCGTATTTACCGCCAGGAAAACTGATTTGACCAGGGTGGTGTTTGAGGTGTCGTGCTCGGCGAGTAAAAATGATGTTTAATCCGTGCTCGCGTTCAACGAACCCAATCAGAACGGATGCTTTACGAAGATGACTCTGTTTTAGGTGCGCGACTCGTTTTAATGCCTCTTGGTTATAATCGACAGTCTGCAGCAACTGAAAGCGTTGAATAATGTGGTTTTTATTTAGTTCTGACAACACGTTAGCTCCTTCATGTATTTGAAAAAGGCGTAAATATGACTCATGCTTTCTACTATACTCAAACAAGCAAGGATAGCGCTAAATATGAAAGGGATTATCTTCACTGAGTTTATGGATCTTGTGGAGCAAAAGTTTGGTTTAGATGAGTTGGATAGCTTACTTTTAGCTGCGGAAGATAGCGGTGTGTACACCACAGTCGGTAGCTATGATCATCGCAAACTTGTTCGACTCATTGTACACCTCAGTAAACGCACAGGAATATCACCAGAAGAACTGCAGCGTTTATTCGGACAATCCGTTTTTAAGAACCTGTATAACACTCTACCTAATAATTTTAGCCTAGAAGATTGCAAATCGTCTTTTCAATTCATTAAGTTAGTCGAGGACTACATTCATATTGAGGTCAAAAAACTCTACCCAGAGGCTAACCCGCCAAGATTTGACTTTATTAGCCAATCCAACACGGAATTGGTTTTTGACTATGTGAGTGTTCGTTGCATGTCTCATGTCTGCTTTGGTCTTATTGAAGGATGCGCTCAGTTTTACAATGAAGAATTGGCAATCTCTATGGATAAGGTTACAAGTGATGGCAGCCAAGTTAGATTTAAGGTGGAGCTGATTGGACAAGCATAATCAAAGCGGCTCGCCATTGGAGCGTAAGCTGCAGCGTGCGATAGAGGCGCGTAAGCAAGCCGAACAGTTGCTCGAAAGTAAGAGTTTGGAGCTATACCAAGCCAACCAACAATTAGAGTTAGTGTTGACGCAGCTTAAACACCAGACGCGCAGTGACCTCGATAAATTAGAGTTTGAGCAACAGATCAATGAAGCGCTAATTCACTACGGGCGAGCCTTCCTTAGACGTACCTTAGATGATGGTATGATTGCTAGCCTATTAGAGCGATTATCCTCAACGAAAGCCATTGAACGTGCTGCACTTTTTATTGAATCCAATTTAATTTCGACCATCGAGGGAACTGAGTTTGGTCCGGTGTCTGCGCGTGAGATTAGTGCGGTAAAACCCTACTCAGTTTGGCAAGGCGATGTATTGTGTTTGCCGATCGAAATTGATCATAAAACTGCTGGCGAGCTATCTGTGCGTGTCAGCGGCACTCAGATTGACCGGGATTTTATCACTAGCCAGATTACGCTCATTGGCGAACTGCTTTGTAGTGCGATTAGTCGCCAGATTATTGTAACCCGCCATCAAGATGCACGTGCTCGGGCAGAGGAATCTGAGCGTTCAACTAAAGAGTTCGTCGCGATGATAAATCATGAGCTACGAACCCCTCTAAATGGCTTACTTGGCAGTGCTGAACTGCTTGCCAGCACTCCTCTCGATGAAGAGCAGCAAACCCTGCTTTCTAATCTCAGTCACTCAGGCGATCTGCTGCGCCACATTATCAACGATATTCTCGATTTCAGTAAAATGAATGCCGGAATGATGGAGCTCATCCCTTCACAGTTTATGTGGCAAGATCTGCACAACATGATTAATGGGATTTTCCAGCCAAAAGCTCAGGAGAAGGGTGTCGGATTTGAAATTGAACGAGCAACGGAGATGCCTGCGGCGTTTATCGGTGACTTCGAACGAATAGGACAGATTTTGGTGAACCTTGTCGGCAATGCGATTAAGTTTACCGCGCAGGGAGAGGTCAAGTTAGTTGCCAAATGGCAAGCGGGTAGCTTGTGTGTCGCCATTATTGACAGCGGTGTTGGTATCAGTAAGGAATTACACAACAAGCTGTTTACCCCTTTTGTTCAGGTTGATAGGTCGGCAAAACGAAATTTTGAAGGGACAGGCCTTGGACTGGCGATTTGCAAAAACCTTGTTGATCTGATGGCGGGTGAGATCTCTCTGACTAGCGAACTGGGGCAGGGAAGTTGTTTTGAAGTCAAGCTCCCGCTTAAAGTGACACAAGCCGAGCCTCATAAAGAGGCGATAAAGGAGGCGGGACTAAGTAATAAATCGTTCGACAATTTAGCGATATTGGTTGTCGACGATATTCGTATGAACCAAGTCATCATCAATCAGATGTTGAAAAAACTGTCTATTACCCCAGATATTGCCACCAATGGTATTGAAGCGATCAAAGCGGTCGCTATCGGTCACTACGATATCGTCTTCATGGATTGCCGAATGCCTGAGATGGATGGCTTTGAAGCAACGACCTATCTTCGTCAGCAGGAGTGTACCTTGCCTATTATTGCGTTAACGGCAGGGACGACGTTAGAAGAGCGCGAAAAATGCATCCAATGTGGGATGGATGACATCTTAACCAAACCCTATACCGCCAAAGACTTGAAACTGATGCTCGAAAAGTGGACTTGAGATCTGTCCACTTATTCAGTAAGGACTGGAAGTATCCGGCTCAGTTTGTCGAGCGTTTCTTGATATTCGCTATCACACTGACTGTCAGCAACTAGGCCACCACCGGCCCAGACATGCAATTGCCCTTGTTCAGCGACCAGTGTTCGTATTGTGATGCTGGTATCCATTTGTCCATGACGACTGATGTAACCAATGCTGCCACAGTAGGCGTTACGACGATGAGGTTCCAGCTCTTCGATGATTTCCATTGCTCGGACTTTAGGTGCGCCGGTGATAGAGCCTCCCGGAAAGGACGCGCGCAGTAAATCAGCGGCGCTATATTGGTCATCAAGTTGAGCGCGAATAGTGCTCACTAAGTGGTGAACGGCGGGAAAACTCTCAATGTCGAACAATTTAGGGACATGTACAGTGCCGGGTTTGGCAACTCGCCCGACATCATTGCGCAGCAAGTCAACAATCATGAGATTCTCAGCTTGATCTTTTTCAGCATTGGCTAAGTCGTTTGCAGCTTGCTGATCAATGCTAGGGTCATCGCTACGTGGGCGAGTCCCTTTGATCGGTTTGGTCTCGATAAGACGCGCTTTGACTTGGAGGAAACGCTCAGGAGAAACACTTATTATTGCGCCTTGCTCGGTACGAATAAATGCCGAGAAAGGCCCTTGATTGACCTGCTCAAGCTTTTGATAAGCCTGCCACTCACTCCCTTGATAAGGTGCTGTAAATCGCTGTGCCAAATTGATCTGATAGCAATCTCCTGAACGAAGGTACTCCTGAACTTGTTCAAATTTGCCACGGTAGTCCGCTTTGGTCATGTTAGAGCACCAAGGACCAACAAGTGCGAACGGGTTACTTTTTTCTGGTGCGTGTTGGTTCAACCATTGCCAGTGCTTGTCAACGTTTTGTCCGACAATACTTGCGTTCTGAAGTTGATGATCGACGATCAGCGCCCAGTCATATAATCCAACCGCCATATCGGGTGTTTTCAGGTCATGCTCCGCCAACACGGGCATGCGCTCGACGCGACGACCCAAGTCATACGCAAAATAACCCAGAGCCCCACCAATAAAAGGAAGCTCACCATCGTACTCAATATCGGGCAACACGCGTGCCTGAACGTGTTTGATTAGCTCAAACGGGTTGGTGTCGGAGATTTCGATCTTATCGGCCATTTTTATGGTACTTCTCTCGCCCGTAGTGATGATTGTAGCGATGGGCTGTGCGACCAATATGTCAAAACGGCTATCAACATGAGTGGTTGAAGGTGAGCGAAGCAACATTGCCCAAGGCAAAGATTCGATGTGATTAAACAGCGAAACCGCTAGGTCATTTTTATAAGGGATCGGTTTGATTTCTAAGCGATTTGGCTTGATGTTATTCATTTGTTTAATTTGTGACAAAGAGATCGTTGATTACGTGGCGTGTTGAGAAAAGCAAGAGTATCATAATGGCATCAAAGGTCGCTACACCAGTGTTTCGCAAATATAAAATCAATAAGCAAACGCTTGTGTTCGGCTAGAAAAGGAAGCACAAAAATAACGAGGCATGCAATGACCGTAATTCGTCAACAGGATGTGATCAGCAGTGTAGCTGATGCGCTCCAGTACATTTCTTATTACCACCCATTAGACTTTGTCCAAGCCCTAGAAAAAGCCTATCAACGTGAAGAGAGCCAAGCGGCGAAAGACGCAATTGCTCAGATTCTGATTAACTCTCGTATGTCTGCGGAAGGGCATCGCCCAATCTGCCAAGATACTGGTATCGTCACTTGTTTCGTCAATATCGGTATGGCTGTGCAGTGGGACTCTACGGATCTAACGGTACAACAGATGGTCGATGAAGGTGTTCGTCAGGCTTACACTAACCCTGATAACCCACTTCGTGCATCGGTTCTCATGGATCCTGCGGGTAAACGTATTAACACCAAAGACAATACACCTGCGGTTGTTCATATCAACATGGTTCCGGGCGATAAAGTTGAGATTCAAATCGCGGCAAAAGGCGGCGGTAGTGAAAACAAAACCAAGATGGTTATGCTGAACCCATCAGATGACATTGCTGAATGGGTTGAAAAAACGTTGCCAACCATGGGTGCAGGCTGGTGTCCACCGGGCATGCTTGGTATCGGTATCGGCGGTACCGCTGAAAAAGCGGCGGTGCTGGCAAAAGAATCACTGATGGAGCACATCGATATCCAAGAGCTTATCGACCGTGGACCACAAAATGCAGAAGAAGAGCTCCGTCTTGATATCTTCAACCGCGTGAACAAGTTGGGTATTGGTGCGCAAGGTCTTGGCGGCTTAACCACAGTTGTTGATGTGAAAATCAAAACAGCACCCACTCATGCAGCATCCAAACCGGTATGTTTGATCCCTAACTGTGCGGCGACTCGTCACGTGCATTTCACTCTAGATGGTTCTGGTCCTGCTGATCTGACGCCACCGAAATTGGAAGAGTGGCCAGATATTACTTGGGAAGCGGGAGCGAACACGCGTCGTGTTAATCTCGACGAAGTGACACAGGCTGATGTTGAACAGTGGAAAACGGGTGAAACGGTACTGCTTTCAGGCAAGATACTCACTGGTCGTGATGCTGCGCATAAACGTATTCAAACGATGCTTGCAAACGGAGAAGGTCTACCAGAAGGTGTCGACTTCAAAGGCAAGTTTATCTACTACGTAGGCCCAGTTGACGCGGTCGGTGACGAAGCCGTAGGTCCAGCAGGTCCGACAACGTCGACACGTATGGATAAGTTCACAGACATGATGCTGGAAGAAACGGGTATCATGGGTATGATTGGTAAAGCTGAGCGTGGTCCAGCAACGGTTGAGTCAATCAAGAAACACAAAGCGGTTTACTTGATGGCGGTTGGTGGTGCGGCTTACTTGGTTGCTAAAGCGATTAAGAAAGCACGTGTTGTCGCGTTTGAAGACTTAGGTATGGAAGCGATCTACGAGTTTGAAGTGGAAGATATGCCTGTCACCGTCGCGGTTGACTCTAACGGTGCAAATGCTCACCAAATCGGCCCTGATACGTGGAAGGTGAAGATTCAGGAAATGGAATCTCAATCTTAATCACGTTTGTTAAGTTTGTGAGAAATCACAGATTTAATTGGCAGATATTTGACAAAGGTGGAGCAAAAGCTGCACCTTTTGTCTATATACTCTAATTTATTCTTATTCTAAACGTCAGGAGAGCACATGCCTCGCTTTATTCAAATTCTTCAGATAATCATTGCTGTGGTTATCGGCGCATTCGTCGGATATGACCTCATTCTTCATGGCATCAGTATCTTTGATGAAAAATATGTGACTATCACTTGTGCTTTGTTTGTGTTGCTTGAAATCGCACTGTTTGTTGTTTACAAGTTGATTGAAGACGATTAGTGCTCAACCGTAGTTTTACAACTTTAAGCCTCTGATTTTTATCAGAGGCTTTTTTGTTCATCTAGGATTAAGGTTACAATCAGTAAGCTAGTGGTCAGTGTGTATAAAAGAGATAGTGAATGAAGCATATTACTCAAGAAGTGAATGATTTAATCAGCAGAAGCGTCGATTCCCATGTTCGTATTGCCGTAACGGGTTTATCTCGAGCAGGTAAAACGGCGTTTATCAGTTCGCTAGTCAACCAGCTTCTTCATACTTCCACTCACGATAACTTACCTCTGTTAAGTGCTGCGCGTGACAAGCGTTTGGTTGGCGCAAAACGTGAACCGCAAACCAATATGCTCGTTCCTCGTTTTGGTTATGATGAGGCGATGGAACATGTCCTTGCTTTGCCACCGCAATGGCCTGAGCCAACGCGAGACGTCAGTGAAATACGTTTAGCGCTCAAGTATAAGCCAACCAAGAAAACCAAGAAGCTGTTTGGCAATACAGCAAAGTTACATATCGACATTATCGATTATCCGGGCGAATGGCTGCTGGATTTACCCCTGTTGGACATGAATTTTCATCAATGGTCTCAAAAGCAATTTGAGGCGTTAAAGGGGGGACGTAAAGAGTTGGCCGAGGTTTGGTTAGCGCAATTAGATAAGCTGGATCTTTCAGCGCCACTGAACGAAAAAGAACTCGCTCTCATCTCTCAGAGCTATACGGAGTTTCTTTTCTCATGCAAAGAACAAGGATTGCACTGGGTACAACCGGGGCGATTTGTGTTACCCGGCGAACTGGAAGGGGCGCCTGTGTTGCAGTTTTTCCCTTGTTCCTTTGATGACAATGCCAAGGTAGCGAAAGGCTCAAACTTGGCCATGTTGAAGGCTCGCTATCAGGAGTATCAGCAAAAAGTGGTTAAGGCGTTTTATAAGCACCACTTTTCAACGTTCGATCGTCAAATTGTGCTGGTGGACTGTTTGCAACCACTTAACGCGGGTTATGAGTCCTTTCACGATATGCGCCAAGCGTTAGAGCAAATCATGCATAGCTTCCGTTATGGTCGTAGCAGCATGCTCAAGCGTCTGTTTGCTCCGCGTATCGATAAAGTATTGTTTGCCGCAACCAAAGCAGATCATGTGACACCAGAACAGCATCCGCATCTCGTTTCTCTATTACAACAAATGGTGCATCCTGCATGGCAAACCGCCTCTTATGAAAACATAGAGATGAATTGCATGACGATGGCGTCAATACAGGCGACGGAGACGGGTTATATCAGTCAGGGTGAGCAGTCTTGCCCTGCCATTCGTGGAACGACGCTTGATGGAGAGACCATGACGGTATTTCCAGGTGAGGTGCCGAGAAAGCTTCCTGCAGCGGATTATTGGCAGAAGCAAGGGTTTGAGTTTACATCATTCAGACCGAGAGAGTGGGGTGGAGATGACCCGTTACCGCATATCCGAATGGACAAGGCACTAGAGTATTTGATTGGGGATAAGCTGAGATGAGTACGTCAGATAAAACGCAACTAAAACAGAAACACGTCTTCGACCAGACGTTTGGCGATGAGTCGTCCCCCATTCAACAAGAACTGACCTCACAGAAGCACTTTGAGCCGCAAGAAAAATTTGTGCCCGTTGAAATTGAAGTCGAACATCAAGCTGACCGGACAGAGCAAAATCTAGAGCAAATTATTCGACCCCAAAAGGGTTCAAAGTGGTTTTCGATAGGCTTGTTAACTGCATTTTCAGGCTTGGTCGGGTGGCAAGCGATAGATAGCGTTGTCACTGCTATTCAAAGCGCAGATTGGCTCTCATTGGGGTGGTCAGGGTTTATCGCGACCATCGCTATGTTTGGAATTGGTTCCATTGGACGCGAACTATATAAGCTGCGTAAGCTACGCAATCACTTTAGTGTACAAGAGCAAAGTGAGGCGTTGCTTGCTGCCAATAGTGTTGGCCAAGGGAAAGCATTTTGTCAGTCAGTGGCGAAACAGTCAGGTATTGGTACTGAGTCACCAAGTTATGACCGTTGGATCAATAGCATCAATGGTTCACATAGTGATAGTGAAGTGCTTGAAATGTATGACGCCATGGTGGTGGCAGAGCAAGATAAAATAGCCACTAAGATAGTCTCACAGCATGCAACAGAATCAGCGGCTTTGGTGGCGATTAGCCCACTTGCCATTGCTGATATGTTACTTGTCGCGTGGCGAAACTTCAAAATGATCGACAACCTCGCAGACGTTTATGGAGTAGAGCTGGGTTACTGGTCTAGACTCAAATTGTTCAAAGCGACTCTGGTCAACATGGCCGCTGCTGGAGCGAGTGAACTGGCGGTTGATGCAGGTATGGATCTGATGTCGATGGATCTCGCTGGAAGAGTCTCTGCCAGAGCGGGTCAAGGATTGGGTGTTGGCATTCTGACCGCAAGGTTGGGGCTCAAAGCGATGGCTTTACTTAGACCTTTACCGTGGAACAAAGAGCGCCAAGTTAGGTTAGGGGCGATCCGCAAGCAAATCGTTGAAAAAGTCGCCGCTATTACAATCAAATAGTGCGAATGTGAAGCAAGTAATATCAGTTTGCTTGACGAGGATCTAGGCTTAGTAGAAACTACTGTCAACTTTTCGTGACACCTTAGTTAGGAACTCATACGTGCGTCTAGAAGTTTTTTGTGAAGACAGACTTGGTTTGACTCGTGAATTGCTCGATATTCTTGCTTCGAAAAACATTGATCTTCGCGGTATCGAAATCGATGTGAGCGGTATTATCTACCTCAACTGTCCGGATATCGACTTTGATACCTTTAGTGAGCTTATGGCTGAAATTCGCCGTATCTCAGGTGTTAATGACGTTCGAAAAATCCAATTCATGCCAATTGAACGCCACAATAATGAGCTGATTTCTCTGCTTAACAACCTGCCAGAACCGGTATTAGCTATCGATTTAAAAGGCAATGTGGATATGGCAAACCACGCCGCGTTGACCCTATTTAGTCGTGAAGAAGCGGAAATCATTGGTCATCAGATCACCTCGTTGTTGCCTAACTTCAATTTCGCTAAGTGGGTTGAAGGTAAGATAACTCGATTGAGAGAAAATATTGTCATCGGTGGTTTGGATTACATGATGGAAATCATGCCTGTCTATATCAGTGATGAGTCAAATGAGTCTGTGCTGGCGAGTACGGTGATGATCATCCGTTCCGTACAGGAAAAAGCGATATTTGATGACTCTTTACCACTACACAATAATCTTGGGTTTGAGCATTTTGTCGGGGTGTCAAATAGACATAAGGCGCTGATTAGCCAAGCTAAGAAGCTGTCAATGCTAGACCAACCGCTACTCATTCAAGGTGAAACGGGAACCGGTAAAGAGATGCTAGCTCGTGCATGTCATAACCGTTCAAATCGCGCTTCTAAGCCGTTCTTGGTTTTGAGCTGTGCTTCGATGCCTGACGATGTTGCTGAAACTGAATTATTTGGTCACGCACCGGGTTCATTCAACCATGAGCAAGGCCATAAAGGTATATTTGAGCAAGCGAATGGCGGCACGGTTTTCCTTGATGAAATTGGGGAGATGAGCCCGCATCTGCAAATCAAATTACTGCGATTGCTACAAGATGGCACGTTTAGACGTGTCGGAGAAGAGCATGAAGTTCATGTCGATGTTAGGGTGATTGCTTCAACCAGACATCAACTGGCTGATTTAGCCGAGTCAGGCGTGTTCCGTGAAGATCTTTTTTATCGTCTCAACGTGCTTACATTACTTATTCCACCGTTAAGGGAACGCTCAAACGATATTGCACCGCTGCTTGAATTGTTTGTTGCTAAGTACGTAAAACAACTAGGCATATCGAAGCCGATCATCGCAGAGGATCTGGCTGACCAGTTAGTGACGTATCAATGGCCAGGTAACATGCGCCAGCTTGAAAACATGGTGCTTCGCGCTTTGACCGAGCTTGAAACGGACGACTTGACGGCGGATCTTTTCCATCTTCCTCAGCTCGAAACTCCGACATCAAATGGGCCGATATTGAGTTTGGATGGTTCACTTGATGAGATCATGAAAGAGTACGAATCTCAGGTGCTAGAACGCTTATATCACTCATTCCCGTCTAGTCGTAAACTCGCCAAGAGACTCAATGTTTCTCACACCTCGGTGGCAAACAAGTTACGTGAATATGGAATAAGAAAAAATTAAATGGAAAGAGTGAGTACCCCTACCCAAGTCTTTGAGTGGGATGAGGACATCGTCGTTCGTAGTGCAGAGCCTATGGATGGAAAACTGATCTCAGATTACTTTATTGCAAACAGAGAGCATTTAAAACCGTGGGAACCCAAGCGAGACGAAGCCTTTTTTGATGAATCCGGATGGACTCAGCGACTCATCAAACTCGCTGAGCTTCATCGAATGGGGCTGGGCTACTATTTGCTGATCCTTGACCGTTCGACAAATGAAATGTTAGGCACAATCTCGTTTAGCAATATCGCTCGGTTCCCATTCCATGCGTGCAATGTCGGTTACTCCCTAGCGCACTGTGCACAGGGAAGAGGCGCGATGACACGAGGATTAAAATTAGCGGTCAATTACATGTTCAACATTCAGAACATGCATCGCATTATGGCGAGTTATATGCCGCGCAATGTTCGCAGTGAAGCGGTATTGGAAAGGGTAGGATTTCAAAAAGAAGGCTTTGCGAAAGACTACTTGCTCATTGATGGGCAATGGGAAGATCATTGTTTAACGTCATTAGTTAATCCGAATTGGACACAAGTATGAGCGCTTCAAGATTAGAACAACAGTTGGCTCTGCTCATGGAGCTTGACCAGCTTAAATCCGTACTGAGACGCACCCGAGTCAAAAGCGCGGAAGGAAGGCTAGAAAATAGTGCTGAACACAGTTGGCATGTCGCTTTGATGGCGATCTTAATGGAAGAACATGCCAATCAACCGGTAGATATTTCTCGCGTGGTGAAAATGTTGCTTCTTCACGATGTGGTAGAAATTGATGCAGGTGATACCTTTGTCTATGATGTTGCCGCGTCGGCACAGCAAGAGCAGAAAGAGCTTGAAGCAGCCCAACGTTTGTTCGGTATGCTGCCAAGTGACCAAGGTCAGTCTTTGCTAGAACTGTGGCTAGAATTTGAATCTGCGACGTCAGCAGATGCTAAATTTGCCAAAGCATTGGACAGGATTATTCCAATGCTTTTGAACTACCATAACCAGGGGCAAAGCTGGCAAGAGCATGGTGTTACACGACAACAAGCGCTAACAGTGAATCAAAAAATAGAGTACGGCTCTGAGGCTCTATGGGAAAAAGCGCAGCAAATTATTAATGATGCGACTCTCAATGGCTGGCTAAAAGCATAACGCTTTAAGAGGAATATTAATGTCATACCAAACTTTGGACCAATACCAAAGAAAATGGATTTTTACTCACCAATCTATGCCAGTACCCGAGGCTGACTTAGAATCAATCAAACCGATGTCGCAAGCCCGAGCGTCTCAGTTATGGAAAGAAAACATCAGTGCTCAAAGTCCTGACTCAGAGCGTTTTAGCTCTAGTGACTGGCCGATGAAAGAATCTAACTGGAAAGAGACGGTGGACTGGATGTCTGCTTGGGAGTCCGATGATGAAGCGTTGCCTGCGGCAGTTGACGCTTTTATTGACTGGCAAGACGACGTTACGGTGTACTTTTGCTATGAGAAGTACAATATCATTGAGACCAAATGGTCGGTGTTTAAGAAGCATTGGAAGAATTTTCTTTTTTACGATGATGGCCCAATTTTAATTGGCCGCCGCCGTGGCGAAGCGCTTTGGTTTGATACCCAAGGCAATGTCAAAATGGGATTTCGAAAATAAAAAGAGCAGCCAATGGCTGCTCTTTTTATGTGCTATATGTGTCACTGTCTCAAAGTCGGGTCTATACTCGTCCCGATGGGGAACTGTTTTAAAAGATCATTGCTGGATCCAATAAGTGCCGGAAAAGTAAAGAGTTTGATCAATGAAATGATGTGATTTTAATCCCAAAAATGAACCTATATTTTGCGTGGATTTGGTATTTTGGTATCATTTTTTAGACAAATTAATTCAATGTGTAGTTTCTACAAACCATAGAGTCTTAGGGAAAAGCAGTGGCCATGAACATATCTAAATTACGCGAAGATTTTTATGCTCATATAAGTGCAATTCAAGCTTACGCGCTTCCGCAATCCAAGCCGACCTTATCGCTGCTGACAGATGAAGAGGTGCGAGAGTTAGAAGCATGTTGGATTGAACTTTCTGTGTGGAAGAACCAACAAGATTAAACACCTCTGCCCCTGTAGTCATATCATTGAATATTGATAACCTCGCGATTTCTGATCGTCGAGGTTTTTTATTGCCATAAATATCAAGTGTTATATTATAACAATTGTGATCTAATCGTTGAATTCTAGAGTAAGAGTCCCCATAGTTATCATCAAGTGGAGCATTATCAATGAATGCAGCGACAGAATTAAAATATCAAGAAACCCAAGTGAGTAAAAATATGGCGGAAGTAAGAGCCAGAGTCGAATTCAAAGTCGGTGCTAACAGCAGTATCGATGCAGAACTTCTTTCTTTCCATGGATTGAAAACCGAAAAAGAGCATGTTGCGGTCATTTTTAAACATGCCGATCAAACTCAGCAAACCCCGCTGGTTCGCATGCATTCTGAATGTCTTACAGGCGATGTATTCCATTCATCCCGCTGCGATTGCGGCGAGCAACTTGATGAGACGATTAATCGCATGGCGGAATCTGGCGGTATTATCCTTTACTTGAGACAAGAAGGTCGCGGTATTGGTCTATACAACAAGATAGACGCATACAAGCTGCAAAGCGAAGGCATGAACACCTACGAAGCGAACAATCACCTTGGTTTTGGTGATGATTTGCGTGATTTTACCGAAGCCGCACAGATGCTAAAGGCACTCGGCATTGATAAAATTCGCTTAGTGACTAATAACCCTAAGAAAGTAAACGATCTTAAGCAATTCGGCATTGAGATCGAACAGGTTGTCAACACTTCTGCTCACGTTAAAGACGGTAACCAAGGTTACCTGAAAGCGAAAATGTCTCACGGTAAGCATAACCTAGACTTGTAATCCCACGAATCACGTATGTTGATAAAAGCCTCACTTCTGTGAGGCTTTTTTGTTTGCTACTTGCAAAAAAATTGTAACTTTGTATTATTCGCATCTAGTAGTGCAAATGATAATAATTAGCACTAGCAATAAAGAATAATTATTAAGCTCAACAAGGATGCTTTTCAAATGAATGTAAAATCTCTATTGGCTCAATCAGTCGCAGCGTCGTTACTGATGGCAAGTGGCTCAGTATTCGCAGCAAATGTAACCAAAGAACAAGTTGTTGAGCACTATGCTGACGTTGCTCATGCTGTGTTTGCCGATTCATTGACTACAGCGCAATCGCTAGAGAAGTCGATCGAAGTCTTTCTGGCTAACCCAACGGCCGAAAAATTCCAGCAAGTAAAACAAGCTTGGCTTGAGTCTCGCGTTCCATACCAACAGTCTGAAGTTTTCCGTTTTGGTAACGCTGTTGTCGATGATTGGGAAGGTCAGCTAAATGCGTGGCCGCTGGATGAGGGCCTCATTGACTACGTATCATCTGAATACCAATACGAACTGGGTAATGAAGGCGCAAATGCCAACATCGTTGCTAATAAGCAGCTAACGATCGGTGCAACAAGGTTAGATGTAGCGAAAATTACACCAGAGCTGATTGCTGATCTAAACGAAGTCGGTGGTTCGGAAGCGAACGTCGCATCTGGTTACCATGCGATTGAGTTCCTTCTTTGGGGGCAAGATTTAAACGGAACTAATGCAGGAGCAGGTGCGCGTGCATACACAGATTTTGTGGTCGGTGAAAACTGTACCAACGGCAACTGTGACCGTCGTGGTGACTATCTAAAAGCCGCCGCTGAGTTACTCGTTCAGGACTTAGAGTGGATGGAAAATCAGTGGTCAGCGGATGTTAAAGGCAACTACCGTGAAGAGTTGATCAACGATTCCGCAGATAAAGGGTTACGTAAAATGTTGTTTGGTATGGGGTCACTTTCTCTTGGCGAATTGGCTGGTGAGCGTATGAAAGTAGCTCTAGAAGCCAACTCAACGGAAGATGAGCACGACTGTTTCTCGGACAATACGCACAATTCACACTACTACAATGAGCAAGGCATCTACAACGTCTACACTGGCACATACCAGCGTCAAGACGGTACATTGTTAGCTGGTCCTAGTATTCACGAACTTGTTGCTCAGAAAGACAAACAGGCAGCCAAAGAGATTCAAAAGCAATTTGATGTCACTCGTGCACAAGTGGGTCAGTTAGTGACTTCTGCTGAAAAGAACAACCAGTTCTTTGACCAGTTGATTGCTGCTGGTAACACGCAAGGTAACGCATTGGTCAATGAAACCATCATGTCGCTAGTGACGCAGACAGCTCAAATTGAACGAGCGGCAAAAATTGTCGGTATCACGAGTTTGAATCCAGACACCGCAGATCACGAGTTTTAATCGCTCGATGACTTAAACCGAAGGGCTCATTAGAGCCCTTTTGCCGTTTTTTTATCTAATGTGTTTTTGAGAATTATTCCCATTTAATCTGTGCGGTTATAGCGCCTTATGAGAGCTATCAGAATGAAGTTGTACTTGAAACCAGTTTTAACCTGTTTGCTAATGCTTAGCACCTCCATGTCATCCTTTGCTTATGATGTAACGTCGGGAGGCAAAACAACGGTCGAGAAAGAAGGCCCCAATGCGTTCTCGCTGCCAGCGGGCAATTTGCCTATGTCAAAACGTCTGGACTTTAGTGTCGGAAACAGTTTTTTCCGTAACCCTTGGGTTCAGGCTCCAGCGTCTACCGATGCACGTGATGGGTTAGGGCCGCTGTTTAATACAAATGGGTGCCAAAACTGTCACATTAAAGATGGGCGAGGCCATCCGCCAGAGGCCAATGATCTTCACGCGGTCTCGATGTTGGTGCGATTAAGTATTCCGCCAATGACTGCTGAGCAGAAAAAGGCGTATATCAAAGATGGCACTATTCCTGAGCCAACTTATGGTGGTCAACTACAAGACTTTGCTCTGCAAGATCAAACGGTGGAAGGCCAAGTAAGAATTACATACCAAGAGGTTCCGGTGACTTTTGCTGACGGAACACGCGTGTCATTGCGCAAACCGAATTTATCGATTGTTGAGTTGGGTTACGGAGAGATGCACCCACAAACGCAAATGTCTGCTCGTGTTGCGCCGCCAATGATAGGTCTTGGATTGCTAGAAAGTATTCCTGCTGCAACACTAAAAGCATGGGCAGATGAGCAAGACAAGGACGGAGATGGTATCTCAGGAAAACTGAATATCGTCTGGGACGTTCGTGGCAATGATTTTGCTATCGGTCGATTTGGCTGGAAAGCGGGACAGCCGAACTTAATGCAGCAGAATGCTGCGGCTTTTAACGGCGACGTGGGTCTAACTAGCTCGCTATTTCCAAATGAGAACTGTACTGCTAAGCAGACACTTTGTCGCGAGTTACCTAACGGTGGTTCACCTGAGGTCAGTGATAACATTCTTGATTTCGTAGAGTTCTATTCACAGCACTTAGCGGTCCCAGCAAGACGTAATATCAACAAGCCGGAAGTTAAATTAGGGCAACAATTGTTTGCAAAAGTGGGTTGTGAAAGCTGTCATAAAACCAATGTAAAGACGGCAACACGCGAAGAACTGCCATCGTTGTCTAACCAAACCATTCACCCATACACTGACATGTTACTGCATGATATGGGGCCAGGGCTTGCTGACAATCGCCCTGAATATCTGGCGAATGGGCAGGAGTGGAGAACACAACCTCTATGGGGTATTGGTTATACCAAAGAAGTCAATGGCCACACTTATTTTCTGCATGACGGACGTGCACGTAACCTGATGGAAGCAGTACTGTGGCATGGCGGAGAAGCTGAAGCCGCAAAACAGAAGGTGTTGCAGTTTAATCAGACAGAACGAGATGCACTGATTGCATTTCTTAACTCGCTATAGGAATTACCGATGAACTATACCAAGCTTGTTTTAGCCTCATCATTTTCGTTGTCACTCTTGGGGTGCCAAAGTATTGGAAATGATGCAAATCAGCCTCAACTGACTGATCACTATAGTCAGGCCGTTTATCAAGTCGAGTTTATGTCTGCGCAGAAGTTTAGAACAGAGGCCGATAAGCTCACTGACTCGATATCAAGCTATTGTGCTTCGACCACAGGTATTGAAGCAGTCAAATCTCAATGGCATCAGACTATGCTGAGTTGGATGGCGCTCCAAGGACAAGAGCGTGGCCCAGAAGCGGCTTTGGCCCAAAGCTGGAACGTACAGTTTTGGCCCGACAAAAAAAATACCACTGGGCTTAAAATGAGTGCATTGATTAAGCAGCCCAATGCTTGGTCAGCGCAAGCGATTGCGCTTCAGAGTGTTACCGTTCAGGGACTAGGTTCAGTCGAATGGTTATTGTTTGATCAAGCCTCTGATTTGACGGGGAATCCTCGAACTTGTCAGACCGCGACGTCGATTGCAGAAAATCTTCAAAGTAATGCCAATAAAATTGCTGACGCATGGACGTTGAACCCATGGGTTGAGCTTAACGAGCAGCAATGGCAATCAGAGTATATTGCGCTGCTGTCTAACCAGCTCGAATACAGCATGAAAAAAATGAGCCGCCCGCTGGCGAATTTTGGTCAACCTCGCCCATATTTTTCAGAGTCTTGGCGCTCTAAAACATCGATGCAAAACCTTCGTGCCAATATAGTAGCGATAGAAAAACTCTATTTTTCCGAGGGCAATGGACTGGATGCCATACTGCGTCAGCAAGACAAATCGGATCTTGCCGATCGAGTGGCTAATCAGTTTGCAATGACCATTGAGACTTGGCCAACGGACATGAGCTTGTTCGATATGTTGCAAACCAAGCAAGGCTACCAAAACGCCTACTCTCAATACAATAAACTAGAGCAATTGCAATATCTGATTCATGAAGAAGTCGCGATTGAACTAGGCGTAATTATAGGATTCAACGCAACTGATGGTGACTGATAGTACTCGTCGTAAATTGCTAAAGGCGGCTCTATTTGCAGCGGCTTATCCGCTTGTTGGATGTGTTTCTACCAAACCGAAAATGAAGCAACCCTCTCTGGTTGGGTGCGCAATTGTAGGTCGAGATCGTTACAGTGCAGTGGTTGCAGATTCATATGGTATGCCAATCCACTCAGTATCTCTTCCGCAAAGAGGGCACGGTGTCGCCACTTTAGCGCAACTGAATCACGCCGTGGCCTTTGGACGTCGGCCAGGGACCTTCTTTCAGGTGTTTGACTTTCAGACCGGTGATGTGATCAAACTGAGAGCTGCGGACAGCAACCGTCATTATTACGGACATGGTGTCTACTCAAATGACGGGCAGTGGTTATATGCCACTGAAGGTGAGCGTGGTACCAGCCGAGGCATTATTGGTATTTATGATGTTGCTGCCGGTTACAAAAAAGTCGCTGAGTTTAGCGGGTTTGGCGTCGGCCCTCATGAAGTGATCGTGATGCCAAATGATATCTTGGTTATCGGTGTCGGCGGGGTGCACACTAATGGGCGTGAGCCGCTCAACTTGGCTACAATGATGCCGAGTCTGAGTTACTTAAATCACAATGGCGAGCTTATTGAGCAAGTGGGACTGAGCGACCACAAACTCAGTATCCGACATTTGGCCCACGATGGTTCAGACACGGTACTTTGTGGGCAGCAGTACCGAGGTGAGGCGGATGAATATCCTTCGCTGTTGGCTATGCATAAAGTGGGAGGAGAGCTTGTGCCGTTACAAGCAGAGCCTGAGCAGTGGGCTCGCTTTGATCATTACATTGCGAGTATCGCGGCAACGCAAGAGTGGATTTTAGCGACTTCTCCTCGCGGCAACTGCTACGGCATCTGGTCGAAAGAGACGCACCAGCTGGTTGAGTTGGCTCCACTGCCTGATGCCTCTGGAGTCGTCGTTGAAAGTGATCAGTTTAAAGTGAGCTCAGGTAGCGGTGGTGTGATTAGCCAGTCAGCGCCAGGCGCTAAGGAGATCGTTCAATCTGGCGTGCAGTGGGACAACCATTGGGCGAAACTGAGCGGCTAATTTCTGAAAAACTTAGACACTCCCGTCAGTCTTAAAAACAAGTCATACCGAGCGCTTTCATCTCTGCCATACTTTACCTAAACGTATGGCAGGGATGTGACAATGCGAAGATGGGCTTATTGGTTGATATTATTGTGTCTGACTCCTTCAGCGGTGCTATCTGCCCCTTATTTTAATCAGATAGGATGGTTGAAGTCGGACAGTCAACTGCACCGATTGTTGCAATACCCTGCTGTGGTTGAAGATATTTACCGCAATAACAACGATCAGATGATCTGGTTCGATCTGCAACAAAGTAGCAAGTTAGAGTTTCAGCTAGAAGTCATCGATCTCGCTGGCTTTAGCGCGTTGTTTTCCCGTCAGCTAAGCTATTTGCAGTTTTACCGCAAGAGCAATCGCTGGTACGAGTATGACTTACTTGCGACCGATACCTTACTGCTTTACATGAGTTATGCCGAAGTGGCGAAGACTCGTGGGCAAGACTGGTTCTTTGAACGCAAAATGACGCAACCTCTGCCTCTTCCTCCCAACAGTGCACTAATTGCTACCCACAGAGCGATTGGGCAGCAGCAACTGGGTGAGTTGATCGAAGCGTATACTCCTGACTCTTCAGGTTATCAGGATCTCGTTGACACTTACCTGCATATGGTCAAATACCAAAAAATCGATACGCCAGTGTATCGACAGTCAGGTTTGGTTAAGGTTGGAGATAAGCTGGACAATCGGGATGTACTGCTTCAAAGGCTAGAAATAGTCGACGTTAACCTCTTGGATGTACGCAAGGACGTCAGTTGGTATGACCGTTCACTAGAAAATGCGGTGAAAGAGTTTCAGCGACTACATGGCTTAAAGGCAGACGGCATAATTGGCCCAGAAACCATTAAGTGGATTAACTTACCGATCGAGAAGCGGCTAGCCATTTTAGCGATTAACGCTGAGCGTATTCGTTACTGGCCAGCAGAACGAGACACGATTATCGTGGTCAATGTGCCGAGCTTCCAAATGAAATACTGGAATTCGGGACAAACGGTATTCGAATCAAAAGTAGTGGTGGGTAAAAAGGCTCGTCCAACACCCCTAATGATGACGAAGTTAGATTCCTTGATTCTCAATCCTACCTGGAATGTCCCTTGGAAAATCATGGTGGAAGATATTATCCCGAAAGTGCAGCAGGACAGGGATTATCTCGTCAATCATAATATCCAGATTATTCCCAAATGGGGCTCACAAGAAGTGATAGACCCAAACGATATTGACTGGGAGAACCTCAAGCCAGAGACGTTTCCTTATCGTATGACGCAGCTTTCAGGGAGCGCTAACGCGTTAGGCCTTTATAAATTTAATACGCCTAATCGACGAGCGATATATCTGCACGATACACCAAGTAAAAACCTGTTTGCTGAAACACAACGAGCGTTTAGCTCAGGATGTATTCGAGTTGAGAACGCTGATGTGTTTGCGGATACCTTACTGCAAACACAGGGTTTAGTGATGGATGAACAAGCTCAACAGACACCGAGACCCAATCAGTCGATCCCTCTCAAAAATCGTATACCAGTCCATATCATTTACCAAACGGCATGGTATGAGGAAGGCAATGTCCACTACAGGGAAGACATTTACCGCCTCGACAGATTTAGTTACACAAAGGGATAAACTTGACCAAACCTTTACCGAGGCAATTCGAAACTATTTTTATCAATAGGTTCAACAATTAAGCAAAAAGATCGTGCTCAAGTGCCACCTTGAGCACGTTTTATGCATTTGCACTTCACAACAGAGTTAGGTAGTGTCACCAGTCGACACGTTAGAGCAACAATTATTGTGAAGGTATTTGAAAGTGGCATTATCCCGACGAGATTTTATTAAACTGGCCGGAAGTGGTTTGGTAGTAGCGAGTTGTATTCCTAGTATCGCTTTGGCGAAATACCCAGATCAACCTCGAACTCTTGCACTGACAAACCTCCATACACGAGAAGCGCTTGAAACATGTTATTTTGATGGTACCCGTTACGTTTCACGAGAACTTAACCGACTGAATCACCTTTGCCGCGATTTTAGACGTGACGAAGTCTATCCAATGGATAAGAAACTGTTCGATCACATTAGCTTGATTCAGAAAGCGCTAAGTGTCGAAGCAGAAGTTCAGATTATCTCAGGCTACCGCTCTCCAGCGACGAATGAATCATTGCGCGGTAAGTCAAAGGGTGTGGCAAAGAAGAGCTATCATATGCTGGGTCAAGCGATAGATTTTCGTCTTGACGGTGTCAGTCTGAAGCGCGTGCGAGACGTTTCTAGAGAGCTACAACTTGGTGGCGTAGGTTACTATCCAAGTAGTAATTTTGTTCATATTGACACTGGTCCAGTTCGCTATTGGTCATAGCTTTATCACTAGGGCGCGGGTCGAGTGTTGTCAAAGCGCTTGGCAAATGTCATAGTTCAGCGAGTTAAGACGTTTATCAAGGTTTATTTATGTCACTTAAGTATCAAGTCGTTCCTGTCACTTCGTTTTCTCAAAACTGCTCTATTGTTTGGTGTGACCAAACAATGGAAGGTATCGTTGTTGATCCAGGCGGCGACGTGAAACAGCTCGCGATGCTAATCAAAGAACTTGGTGTCAAAGTGGTTAACCTTGTTTTGACCCACGGTCACTTAGATCATGTTGGCGGTACAGAACCGTTGGCTGATGAGCTAGGCGGTGTAGAAATCGTTGGTCCGCATAAAGATGATAACTTTTGGCTACAAGGTCTTGAAGGCCAGAGCCAAATGTTTGGTTTCCCTTTGACTCAAGCGTTTGAGCCAAATCAATGGCTTAATGACGGCGATAAAATTGTGTTTGGTCAACAGGTTATGAATGTCATTCACACTCCGGGACACACTCCGGGCCATGTTGTGCTTTACAGCGAAGAGGCGAAACTGGCTTTTGTTGGCGATGTTCTGTTCAATGGCTCAGTGGGGCGTACCGATTTCCCGAAAGGGGATTTTGATACCCTAATTAACTCGATTAAGAGCAAGCTATGGCCACTAGGTAACGATGTGCGCTTTGTCCCTGGTCATGGGCCAGAGTCAACGTTTGGTCGTGAACGCGCTTCGAATCCATTCGTTGCGGATGAAATGCCTCTTTACTAACGGAATACACAGAAAAGGTCGCTTATGCGACCTTTTTTTTTGGGCAGGAGATTGCCGACTAGCCATTCCATCACTCCTCAGGCTCGGCAGCGGCTAAATAACGTCGAGCAAGGCCGACAAAGTCTTTGGCATCTCTATCGAGGTCATTTGCTGAGATAAAAATATCGTAATCGAAATACTCACGCTGATATCTCATTCGATTAGCTAACATCGCTTGCAATCCCTTAAATTCCTTACCACTTGAGTTTCGATAAGATTGTGAGTCTAAAACGATCTCTTCAAAACGTTCACTTTGATGATGCTGGCGAGCGCCCAGATAGAGCAGGGCGCGTTGACTGAGCAGAATTTCAGTCGCTATTCGCGGGCATATGCTCTCTAAGTAAGGGGAGTAGTTTTTAATCTTAATTCCAATCCAAGGAAGAGGCTGTTGCCATCCCTCCTGATCATAATGGCAGATACCTATCTTTTGAATGTTGTTCCACTTGAGTACCCAGCCACCTTTAAACAGGTGTTGCTGAAAGTGACTGGCTGTCAGGGTAAATTGAACGGTACTTTTTAGCACTAACAAGTAGCCGAATCCGAGCAGACAAAGAATCGCAATCACGGTTAAAACGGCTTGTTGCCATCCTGGCGCATAGAGCATAAGAAACAGGCAGCCGATGACAAAAAGTCCGACTAACCAGCGACTCGTAATCGGTGAAATGAGGAAAGGGTGATTGGTTAAGTGTACCGTTTGCATATTCCACAACCCGTAAGTGTAATACCTCTGTTTATATACTCAGTAGTGACAAATTTGATCACTGGAGAGACTGATTAAATTGTAGTCTGATCCAAGTATATCGCGCATTTTTGTGGCATAAAACCACCCATGCTCTGTAAATGGGTGCAAAATTTTGGTATAAATCGCGCTTCAAATTTTCACCACTGCTCCGTATGCAGTGAAATGGAGAGATACTCGATGAGACTTGCTCACAAGCGCAAAGTGCAGGCAAAACTGCAAAAACGCATCAAAGCGACAGTTGCAAATGTACAAGCAACAAAGAAAGCTAAGCCTGCAGTTGAGAAGAAAGTAGCTGTAAAACCAGCAGCGGAGAAAGTAGTCGTTGCTGCAACAGCAACAACTGACGTTGCGCTTACTCCAAAGCAGCAACAAGTTCTAGAAATCGTTGTTAGCAACGCAGAAGGCATCAACCCTAAAGGTATCGGTCTGGCAGCAGGTCAAGACGATGCTAAAGCAGCATCTTGGGCAACGGGTGCGCTGAAGAAACTATTAGAAGAAAATCTAGTAGTCAAAGAGCAACTAGCGGGCAACAAAGTTATTTATAAAGCAGTTTAATTGCCGCTGGAAAAATCACTGCAAGCCTAAGTGCTTTGCTGATTAATGTGTATTAGCCTCGACTTATGTCGGGGCTTTTTCATATCTAGTGGTAATTTTATCTGTCCAAGTCACACTTTTTATCAATATATTTATTTTCTATCGCGTACGACTTACTAAGTATATCCTCACAGTGCTGAGTCGATGCCTTAATTTAATACTATGTTTTTAAAGGCATTTATTTGTTTATGGACTTTTGGCTACGTATTAATACGTAATTCTTTAGTCGAATTTTACGTGTCGCTGTTAAATTTTATCAGTGTTCTCGCTGATTTTATCTTGTTAATAGATGACTCAATCTATAAGTGAAACAAAAGGTACCTAGATGGGTATGACCGTTAAACAAAGGACGTGAACATGAGTCTTATTAAACAATCTCTAAAAAGAGTATTAAAAGTGACGGCGATGGCAGCAGCTCTCGCGGTTATGTCGACTTCAGTATCCGCAGCTGAAAAAGTTTATCGCTTAAAGCTTGCTGAAACTTGGGGACCAAATTTCCCAGTGTTTGGTGACGCAACAAAGAATATGGCGGCAATGGCTGAGAAAATGTCTAATGGCCGTTTGCAAATTCGTATCGACTCAGCGAACAAACACAAAGCGCCGTTAGGTATTTTCGATATGGTTAAGTCTGGTCAATATGACATGGGTCACTCAGGCTCTTACTACTGGAAAGGCAAAGTACCTAACACTCTTTACTTCACTTCTATGCCTTTCGGTATGACACCAGCAGAGCAGTACGCGTGGTTCTACCATGGTGGTGGTATGGAACTGATGGATAAAGTCTATTCCCCTCACAACTTACTCTCGTTCCCTGGTGGTAACACTGATATTCAGATGGGCGGCTGGTTCCAGAAAGAGATCAATTCAGTCGAAGATTTGCAAGGTCTTAAAATGCGTATCCCAGGTTTTGCTGGTGAAATCTTAGCTGAATTGGGCGCAAAACCAACCAACATCGCACCTGGTGAACTGTACACGTCGCTTGAACGTCGTACGATTGATGCGTTGGAATGGGTTGGACCTTCACTAGACCTACGTATGGGCTTCCACAAAATTGCACCTTACTACTACACGGGTTGGCATGAGCCAGGTTCAGAACTTCAATTCCTAGTGAACAAACGTGTATGGGAGGGATTGCCAGAAGATCTACAAGAAATCCTACGTGTGGCTATGCGTACAGCGGCTTACGATATGTACACGCAAGCAACGCACGAAAGTGGCAAAAACTGGGTTTCTATCAAGTCTGAATATCCTGATGTTCAGGTTAAAGACTTCCCACCTGAGGTAATGAATGCACTGCATGAAGCGAATGACCGTCTACTGGCTAAGCATGCTGAGTCTGACGACCTTGCGAAAGAGATTCAGAAATCTCAAGCAGATTACCTAAAACAAGTTCGTTCATGGACAGATATATCACACCGTGCTTACCTGAACAGCCAAGCACAATAATAATTAGAATCGCCATGCGTGACGGCGTCACGTATGGTGCTAAGCCCAAGAAAAACCTCTAATAAACGCCATGCCAATCAGCATGGCGTACATTCAAAATTCCATGGAGTAGGGAATGAGAAGCCTAATTTATATCGAGCGAGTATTTAATCGCTTTGGTGACTTCCTCGGATGGTTATCAAGTATATTGTTCATTTTGTTATTGGCTAACGTCGTGTATGACGTAGTAATGCGCTATGCCTTTAATGATGTTTCAATTGCCTTTCAGGAAATGGAATGGCATCTATTCTCAGCGGTTTTCCTACTCGGCATTCCTTATGCCATTAAAGCGGGTGGCCATGTTCGAGTAGACCTGTTCTATGAGCGCTTGTCTCATAAAGCTCAGTCAATCATCGATATGCTTGGAACACTCTTTTTCTTACTACCATTTTGTATCCTTGTGACTTACTACGGTATCGACTTCGCCAAAGAGAGTTACGCACTGGGAGAAACATCGGGCGATCCGGGTGGCTTACCTTACCGCTGGATTATCAAGGCTATGATTCCATTGTCTTTCTTGTTCATGGCAATTAGCGGTATTGGTCTATTTCTTCATTCATTAAACAAGATCGTTAACCCGCATCTAATCTACGCAGAAAAACAGAAGTAAGGAGACAGGAAAATGGTTGGTATTGTAATGTTTTTTGTTGCCTTGTTTGCTCTGCTACTTGGCTTCCCTGTCGCGTTTACCTTTGGTGGTATCGCTCTTATCTTTGGTGTTTGGGCTGAAGGTTGGGATATGTTTGCCTTTATGCCTTACCGCGTTCAGTCGATAATGGAAAATACGGTTCTGATGGCCGTTCCGCTGTTTGTTTTTATGGGCTTGGTTCTGCAAAAAACACGTCTAGCAGAACAGTTACTTGAGTCCATGGGCAAACTGTTCGGTGGGGTACGTGGTGGTATTGCGATTTCTACCGTTTTGGTTGGTGCCTTACTTGCTGCGTCTACTGGTGTGGTGGGTGCTTCCGTGGTGGCAATGGGCTTAATCTCTCTCCCTGTTATGCTCAAGTACAATTACGACAAAGGGTTAGCATGCGGCACCATCTGTGCGTCTGGTACTTTAGGACAAATCATTCCGCCATCTATCGTATTGATTCTATTGGGTGATGTGCTCGGTGTCCCTGTAGGCGACTTGTTTCAAGCAGCGGTTTGGCCTGGTCTCGCCCTCGTAGGTGCGTACGTGGTCTATATCTTGATTTACGCCAAGTTAAATCCAGAAGCGGCTCAACCGATTCCGAGTGATGGTGATATCAGCCGCAAAGAGGAAGTCATTAAAGCGTTGAAAGCGGTTGTTCCGCCGCTCGCTCTAATCGTTGTCGTGTTAGGTTCAATTTTTGCTGGCATCGCGACACCAACAGAGTCTGCGGCGCTAGGTGGTGCGGGTGCTATCGTACTGGCTCTACTATACCGCCAGTTCAGTTGGTCTATGGTCTACGAAGCGTCAAAAGAGACGGTGAAAGTGACGGCGATGGTATTTGCGATCTTGTTGGGTGCGACTGCATTCTCTATGGCATTTACTTACACTGGCGGTGACTATTTAGTCGAAGAGTGGATGCTGCAATTACCTGGAGAGAAGTGGGGCTTCCTCATCATTACCATGCTGGTTATTCTGATCCTCGGCTTCTTTATCGACTTCGTAGAAATCTGTTTCATTATCGTACCGATTCTTGCGCCTGTTGCAGAAATCCTTGGCATCAATATGACTTGGTTTGCGATTCTGATTGCGATGAACTTACAGGCATCCTTCTTGACGCCACCCTTTGGTTTCAGTCTGTTTTATCTCAAAGGCGTCGCGCCAAAAGGAGTGACGACAAGAGATATCTATCGCGGTGTAATGCCATTCATCGGCATACAAATCGCGGTATTGATAACCCTGCTTGTCTTCCCACAATTTTACGGAATGTGATCATTTAATTACAGTTAGTCTACAACTCCTGTTAAAGTTAGGTTGCTTGCCCACTAGGGTAAGCAACCTATGTTGTTTTAAAGGGGGAAGGGAATGCCTCTACAAGCCAAGCTGATTGTACTCAGCTTATTGCCACTACTCCTAGTTACGGCTTTGACCAGTTGGATCTCCATTCATCAAGCAAAAACATTGGGTGAGAAAGAGATCCAAATATTTGAAGATGGACTGATTCGTTCAAAAGAAACGGCACTTAAAGACAAAGTGGACTTGGCGTTTGACGCGATTTCGCACATCTACAATGATGAAGAGTTGCCAGAAGAAGCAGCGAAACAACAGGTTAAAGAAGTCTTGACTAAGCTTCGCTACGGTAAAGATAAAGAC
Organism: Vibrio sp. TRT 2004; assembly: GCF_050113735.1. NCBI lineage: Bacteria > Pseudomonadati > Pseudomonadota > Gammaproteobacteria > Vibrionales > Vibrionaceae > Vibrio > Vibrio sp. TRT 2004. Next base: position 59,250 of record NZ_JBNJOH010000010.1, read on the forward strand.
GGTTATTTCTTTGCCTACGACGAAAGCGGTACCAATCTTGTTCATCCTGTTATGCCAGACCTCGTTGGACAAAATCTATTGTATATTCGAGATAAGAATGGCGACTACCTGATTAAAGCGCTGTTGGCTGAAGCACAGAATGGTGGCGGCTTTCATCAATATTTGTGGCAAAAACCTTCAACAGGGGAAAATGTCACCAAGTTAAGCTATGCCGCATGGTTAGATAAATGGAATTGGATGGTCGGCACTGGGCTTTATATCGAAGATATCACCTATGAAGTCGCCAATCTGAAATCTGAAGTTAACCGCAATATAGAGACGACCTTTTTCTCAGTAATTGTGATTGTGGTGGTTACCGTGGGTGTCATTGTGGTGATTACCTTGGCGGTTAATCTGCATGAACACAAACTGGCTGATAGAAGCTTAAAACAGCTAGCGCACCAAACAGTGATGTTCCAAGAGGATGAGAAGAAACATTTAGCACGGGAGTTGCATGATGGCATCAATCAGCTTCTGGTATCGAGCAAATGCCATTTGGAGTTGCTGGCGAGCAAAATTGACGATGCCGCATTGCAGCAACACCTTCAAAAGTCTCAGCAGTCGCTGACCACAGCAATTAATGAAGTTCGCCATATTTCTCATAACTTGCGTCCTAGCGCCCTTGATGATATTGGTTTGGAAGCCGCACTTAATAGTTTGTTGCTCGATTTTAAATCACACTCTGGCGTCGAAATCGAAGCGTCACTATCGACTCAACCTGGTAAGTTACAATCCGATGCTGCAACGACGTTATACCGTGTGGCTCAGGAATCACTGACTAATATAGAAAAACATTCACATGCCAATAATGTCAGTGTGATACTGCAGCAAATGGGCAATATGTTGCAACTGATTATCCGTGATGATGGCGTTGGCTTTGATGTCGGAAGCGCCCTTAGGAAAAGCGGTATCGGGCTGAGAAATATGCGCGAAAGGGTTGAATTTATTGGCGGAGACTTCGAAGTAGAAAGTGAGCCGGGGTTCGGAACGGAAATAACTGTGTTACTGGAATTGGACGGATTAGTTTATGGATAAACCGATAAAAGTGGTGATTGTCGATGATCACCAAGTTGTTTTAGATGGATTTATCGCTCGTTTAGAAACTGAAGATGATATTGAGGTGGTTGGTTCTGCCAGCAACGGTGTGGAAGCAATAACAGTGGTCAAAGCTTTAATGCCCGACGTTGTATTGATGGACGTGAGTATGCCATTGATGAATGGGATTGATGCGACAGCTCTAATCAAAGAAGAGATGCCTGATGTAAAGGTGTTAATGCTCACAATGCATGACAATCGTGAGTACATAATGAAAGTGATGCAGGTGGGAGCTGTCGGTTATATGCTCAAGGAAATCTGTGCACGTCGTATGGTTCAAGCGATTAAAACAGTCTATCAAGGATCGACCTACTTTTGTGAATCAGTAACTCAGACCTTGTTTTCTCAACAAGTCATCCCGAGTAGTAAGAAACCCAATCCACTTAGCCGACGTGAAGAGGCGATTTTGAAGTTGGTGGCGGAAGGCAAGAGTAGTAAGGAAATTGCCTCTTTGTTGAACATTAGTTATCGAACAGTGGAAACCCATCGTCAGAATATAAAGCATAAGCTTGACCTGCATAGTACGGCAGAGCTGGCTAAGTACGCTTTTGAGAAGGGTATTGTTGCCTGATTTGTAATGAACGTAAGTATGCGCGACTGTGGCGAAGTGCAGTGTTAAGGTAAATGTCGATTTTTTCGGTAAGTTTTACCGATAAAGACTTCAACAACCTCATTCCTTGGCTAGATCAACAACGCAACGGTCACTCAATCTTAATACATGGTGTGACGGGCGATGACTTAAAAGATCACACCGATTATGCCGACTGGCTAAGCGATGCGATTGATCTGAATCTTACGATTTTTGCTCTCGACAAATAGGGCTTGTCCATTCGGTAAATAACCTGAGTTGTTCCAATGGCGCCGCTTGTGTAAAAGCGTTGACTTATTTCATCATTGGGCAGAATTGGCAATGGAGCAACTCATCGATGCGTTGTTTACGCACGGTTATTATGTATGGGACGATTTTTTAAATGAAGATGAAGTTGCACAGTTAAGGGAATGTATTCCAGCAGATTGGAAAAACGCTCGAATTGGACGTAACGAAGAAAGGGCACTAGAACGTAAGATTCGTAGCGACAAAATTCAGTGGTTACAGCCTACAATGGGATTTCCAGTCGAATGTTACCTAGCGAAAATGGAGCAGATTCGGCTTGAAGCCAATCGCTACTTCTTCTTAGGTCTTTTCGAATATGAAGCACATTTCGCGAAATACGAAAAAGGCGATTTTTATCAAAAGCACTTAGACAGTTTTAATGGTAATGAAAACCGTCGACTAACGACGGTTTTTTATATGAATGAATCTTGGAGCGAACAAGACGCAGGTGAGTTGGTGGTGTACGATCTGGATGATAATAAGCTCGCTCAGATATCACCAAAGTCAGGACGCTTGCTGGTCTTTTTCTCTGAACAGTTTCCGCATGAAGTGTTGCCTACAAACGCGGATCGTTACAGTATTGCTGGATGGTTCCGCGTTAACGGGGTGAAAGACAACTTGCTCGATATTGCCCGTTAATCCTCTAAAAACAGAAGTGACAATTGTCTGCTGTTAACCCATGAACACCTTGTCGACTCGCGAGGTGTTCTTCGCCTTGTTTCCGTCCCATCGTATACCCCTCATCGCGCCACCTTCAACAACAAGTACTCTCATAATGTCCTCAACTCAAAACGATCGATAACCGGAGTCTAACCAGCTGTAACGCGGGAGGATAATGGATGGTCTATATCGTTGTGATAGCTTCAATCTATCAAGGTGTAGCAATACATTATGCGACTTTAAGTTTTGCCTGTTTTTTTATACAGTATTTTCTTGACGTAGTGAATTGAGTACCTATACTGTTTATAAATACAGTTGTATAGGAGGCTAGTATGTTGTCAGAAACCATCGAACGCGTTAACCGCCTACGTCAACAGGCTTTGTGTGATCCAAAATTCATTCAATCAGCCAAAGCACATGAAAAGGCGCTCAAAGCTCAAGAGCAGCAGAATAGTGCTGCGAAAAAACTCAAATCTAAAGTGAGAAGAGACAAGAGTCTCGCTGAGATCTATCATCAAACTGAGTTTGGTCAGCGCTCTGATAGCTCGACACACTAACTAAACGCCGAAGCAGTCTAACTGGCTGCTTTTTGCGCAAAAAAATGGCCGCTTTACAGCGACCGCACAAACAGGAAGTAATGGATATAATAGGTAAGCAATGCGCATTCAGCCATTGATACCTTTATTGAGTCTAGTCCATGATCTTAGTTTGGCGAGTTGTCGTTCTATAAATTGCGTCAATTTCTGATTGGGGCATTGATTTTTCTTCTGAATTTCAATGATTTCAATACTGTATTTACTATGTTTTTCAGGCTATATATCTGCAGTGTAGTTATGAATCCGACGATTATTGTTGTTAAGTTGCATTTATTTGGACTAATTCACTACTATTGATTCCAACCATTGATCGATGACAATGAAAGGTGAGATTTGTTTGCTATGTATGCGATATGCCTCACATCAGGTCTGCCTATTCAAAGTTAATCGTCGTAAAATCCCTTCCTTCTGATTGCGTCCCGTGGAAACAACATGGATAACAAACTTGGCTTGAGCTCCCTGACCGCCATCGTCATCGGTTCGATGATTGGAGCTGGTGTGTTTAGCTTGCCACAAAATATGGCTTCGGTAGCTAGCCCTGCTGCTGTAATGATTGGCTGGACAATCACTGGCGTGGGTATGATCTTTCTTGCGCTCTCTTTCCAAACGCTTGCCTCACATCGACCAAATGTCGACAGCGGTGTTTTTGGCTACGCAAAAGCGGGATTTGGGGATTTTGTTGGTTTTTGCTCAGCATGGGGCTACTGGCTAAGCGCAATGTTGGCCAACGTCTCTTATCTGGTTATCGTATTCAGCACTCTGGGGATGCTATTTGATACTCCGGATAACGTTATTTTTGGTCAAGGCAACACGGTAATTTCGATTATTGGTGCATCTTGCTTGCTGTGGATGGTGCATGCGCTGGTGTTGCGCGGCGTCCAAACTGCCGCATTGATTAATATGGTGACAACGTACGCAAAACTGGTCCCGCTGATGGCGTTTATTGTCTGTGCGATGCTTGCCTTTAGTTGGAACACTTTCACTCTTGATTTTACCGGCGTTCATTTTGGTGAGGAGCACAGTCTGTGGTCGCAAGTGAAGAGTACGATGCTAGTGACGGTGTGGGTGTTTATCGGCATTGAAGGCGCTGTTGTCGTCTCAGGTAGAGCTCGAAACAGAAAGGATATCGGGCGAGCGACGATTCTAGGGCTGCTTACCGCGTTAGCAATCTATGTATTCGTCACCTTACTTTCAATGGGTGTGGTAAAGCCGGTTGAACTGGCTCAATATCAAAACCCATCTATGGCGCGAGTATTGACGGTCATTTTAGGTCCATGGGGACAATACATCATCAGTATTGGGTTACTGATCTCCGTGTGTGGTGCATTTCTAAGCTGGACAGTTCTTGCGTCTGAAGCGCCTTATCTATGCGCTAAGGAGAAGATGTTTCCTAAAAGTTATGCGCGACTGAACGAAGCGGGGAGTCCGGTTAAGCCGCTGACCTTAACGAATATCTGGATTCAGATTTCCCTAATCTTTGTCATGTTCGCTGGTAGTACTTACGACACCTTGCTGATTATCGCTTCAGAGATGATTTTGGTACCGTATTTCTTAGTCGGAGCGTTTGTCCTAAAAATAGCCATTGAAGAGAAGAATCGAGGCAGCCTACTTTTTATCGGTCTCGGTGCATCTGTTTACGGACTATGGCTGTTGTACGCGTCTGGTCTCAACTATTTATTGTTGTCCGCAATACTCTATCTGCCCGGACTGTATTTCTACATCAAGGCCAAAAGTGAACAAGGCGTGAATCCATTCGCAGGAAAGGAAAAGCTTGGAGCAAGCATGCTTGGAGTAACAGCGCTGTTCTCGATGGCTCTTCTGTGGCAAGGCAGCCTTAGTCTCGGATTTTGACACTTTCCCCCGCGTTATTGCGGGGGATTTTTTTATCGGCTCTTGGCTGTATAGCGGTATCGTGCGCTTTCCAGCAAAGTGAATGCTAAGCCCACCCAAATAAGCCCAAAGCTGATGAGTTTTACTTCATCGAAGAGTTCACCAAATAGATAAACGGCAAGAAGAAACTGGATAGATGGTTCGATATATTGCATCAAGCCAATTGTTGTTAAAGAGGTCAGTCGTATAGCGATCGAATAGAAGACCAAAGGGAGTAGCGTTGCTGGAGCTGAACCAAGATACAGCATAAGAGTCGTCGTATCTGAGTGAAGGGATACGGCCCCAAAAGTAATCTCTTTAACCAGGATGTAGATCGCTGCGATAGGCAGTAAAACCAAGGCTTCGACAAACAGACTCGTAGCCCAATCGAAACCGATTTGCTTTTTCAGCCAGCCGTAGAGTGAGAAAAACACAGCGATCGAAATGGCAACAAGGGGGATCTCACCATAATGAATGATTTGATAAATAAGCCCAATGCATGCCAACAGGAGCGCGACTTTTTTGCCTAGTGACAGGCATTCGCCAAGCAAAATTACCCCAAGCGCCATTGTTACAATCGGACTGATGAAAAAGCCCATACTTGATTCCATGACTCTTTCATTAGTTAACGCCCAAGTGAACGCAAGCCACGAAAAAGACATAACAATAGCGGCAGCAAAGGTATATACGAGAGAGCGTTTATCTAACCAGATAGCGGTTAAATTAGGTAAGTGTTTGGTAGACATGAGGACGATGAGCACGCCGAGAGGAACAGAGGCGATCAACCGTATCGCCAGTAACTCATCGCTCGCAGCGTTGGGTAGGTATTGATAGTACAAAGGCAACAACCCCCATACTACGAAAGAAAAGGCTGCCATTCCGTTGCCTAGACGATGGTCAGACATAATGACCTCATGTCAATGAATCGTTAGAAAAATCTATTACCTCTAAGCTAGAGTGTAAAGAAATTAGTCACTCAGTGAGTAATGTTTGGAGCATTGCTCTGTTGTCATACAAGGCTGGTAGAATAATAAGTAATAAAAATTGGTGTGGTCAGCAAGACACTCAGCTGCCGACTGAGAAACGGGGATTCGCTCTCAGTAGAGAGAGAACAACGGCAATAGGTCTGTAGATGTAAGTCCTTGTATGTTAGATTATTATCACCTTAAGTACTGACTAAATAGGAAGTACTATAATTAATGTATATAGCTGGATGCTGAGTTGTAGGGAGCAAGAGCATGAAGGACTTAGATCAGAAACGGAAATATTACCGTTTAAAATACCCAAAGCGTGCAAGGCCGTTTGTAAAGTTCGCAGATGAAATGTTTCAAGTCACAGAGGTGTCCGAGGGTGGGATAAGAATGGTTATGAACAACTTCACCTCTATGTACAAGGGCTTAGCCGTCAAAGGTGTTCTGAACCTCCATGATGAAAACTCTGTGGACATTGAGGGAGCGGTACTGCGTTTTGACAACGACGAAGTGATAATTCAACTTCGTGTTGGCCCAACCTTCAAAATTATGGTTGATGAACAGCGTCATATTAAAAATAAATATCCAGTCTTCTTCGCACGTTTAAGAGAACGAGTTGCGTAACATCAGCGGCATGACTTTTCTCTCTTTTAAGTGATCACACCCAGTTTAATCATCAATCCAGCCATACTGAACCTTGCAACAAACGTTCTCCTATTCAAACCGACCATCTATAGTTCAAGGCGTTAACAAGATGGAATTATCTGTTCTCGCAGTGAATCGTCATAGAGATCAATAGCGTGTCATATATTTTAATTAAGGTGCTCAACTTCGGACTGGATTGCCCGTTTTCAATTCTACAAATATGAGAAGGGGAAGTATTACACAGTTGAGCCAAGTCATCTTGAGTCATTCCAAGGAGCTGTCTCTTATTTCTTATAGTACTAATTAGTTCTTGTTCATTCATAATTTATCAAACTATGTGTCGAGTTGCTCAATGTCGATATGCTGAGTGATCTTGTCTTCTTTCTCAACAATAGTCTCAAACTAGACAATGGAAACTGAGATTCTTAGCCCACTAGTCACTATTGATTCCTATTTGAAACACAATTAATTATTTTTGATAAATCTGATTTTATTATTTTAGCTTGAACAAACTAACAATTTTAGATGCTTGGTTTTCTAATCTGAACTTTACGATGTTTCTGAGTGGATTGGAATATTCCGACAATTTTCTAATAAATCAATTGAATTTTACTTAATGCTCTAAATGTCAATTTGGCTGGGATTCTGCGCAATGTATGGGGTATTCATCACTGATAGCACCTCAGTCAACGGCATGAAATTGTTTTTAAATTCAATATATTGACTTGAATTCTTTATGGCAATAGAGGGTTGTCTAGTTGTTGTTACTATGTTGATACAAAATAACAAAGGCTTTTGGTAATATTGTGTCAAAATTGCCTAATATGATAAGGCGGCCCAATGAAACTTAACTTTCGAAATCTATCCACTAAAACGAAATCTATCCATTAAAACAGAGTTAATCAGTCTGTTTTCACTAGTATTTCTGACCATTTCACTACTATTTTCCATGTATTGTCAGTATGTAGTGAGTTCGAAGAAAGCAACGCTAATCGCCAGCATTCACTTGATTCGATTAAAAAATATATGGGAAGGATGTTATCGCAACATACAATATCAGATTGATGTTCTTGAAAGCCTCTGCGAGAGATATTGATGACAACTACCTTGAAAAACGCCGTGAAGCGGACTATACAGATAGAATAGACCGATGGTATGAGAGTAGTCTGAAAAATCTTACTGACATTGCTGGTAATGCGAAAAGCCAAGTCGTCATTTGGTCAGATTGGTATGGATAGATCAAGAGAGATCACTAAGATGATTTCTTTATCAATCGACAAAGCGGCGGAACTGGTTTTGGAGCTAAAGAATAGCTCTTGAAACATTAGCCAGGTCATCGAAGTGATTAATAACATCTCGGAGCAAACGAATTAAATGTCACTCTTCTCCTTAATATATGCAACGTGTGTAATGAAACAACCTATATCTTAGGTAAGATAAGTCTGAAAATTATCTGTTACTGATACATAATTGTATGACTTTGTTACAATAAAGACATTAAAAGGTAAGCGGGTATTTTGTCAGAAAATACTTAACTAAATTGTTGCCTAAGAGTGTATGTTGAATGGTTTAATCTTTGTTTGGTCAAAGTTGTAAACATTCAATGGCCGATAGTTCTGATTGATGGTTTATAGATAACTTTTGATTGGACAGATTTAAGGCGTCTTCCTTCCGATTTTATTAATCGTAAGGCCTCTTAGTAAAATTAAGACAGTGGTGCTAGTTGCATTTCAATAGGGGAAGAGTCTTGAAGCGAATCCTATTATTAGAAGATGACCTTTTTACTTCTAGGCTAATAAAAGGAGCATTGGAAAAGGTTGGATTTATAGTTGTACAATCATTTGATGTTTCCTCTGCTTTTCATGCTGCGGTGGGGAATCATTTTGATCTTGCTATTTTTGATGTTCAGTTACCTTCTGGGTCAAGTTTGGATTCATTTTCTCGGTTAACGAAAATACTCGATTGCCCGGTAATCGTCTATACCGCCAAACAAAGTACCAGAATCGAATTAAAAAGCTTTGAGATGGGGGCATCTGATTTTTTATTAAAGCAGAGAGGAGTGGATATCCTGATAAGTCGAGTTAAGCGACTTGTCAATATGGAAGATACTGAGCACTTTAAAGCTTATCACGAAGAGGAAGATACGCCTTGTTTTGAAATTAATAAGGATCAGCGTACGTTCGAATATAACGGTACTGTATTGGAGTTGACAAAAAATGAAGCCAATATTTTGTTCTTTATTTTGTCACAGGATAACTTCTTTGCTGACCGGGAAGAATTAAGCTATTCAACAAAAGGGCATGGCTATGATGGTTGGAGTCGGGCGCTCGATCTTGCGATTAGTCGCCTGAGAAAGAAAATCAGTCAACAAACCTGCGGCAAAGTAGAGCTACAGTCAGTCAGGGGCAAGGGATACAAAGTGAATTTCAATAGATAGAAATAGATAGTGAAAAGGCCCAATGAAATACCGATGCGAGGAGCTAACCTACTTAATTGACAACGTCTGCTTTGGGAATAAAGCGGACGCAATGACACTCATCCAAAGTTTAAGAGAAGAGATTTTAAAGTTGGGGCGATGTTGCTCGTTTGGCCACTCATCGTTTGTTCTCATTGATGACATGAGCCGCAGAAGACATAAGTTGGTTGGTAGTTCAGGTTTGTTGGGACTGTACTCACTTTCCAATCATCTGAGACAAATGGTCTTTATCGACGAAAAATATGAATACAACTATCTGATAATAATGAGTTCGTTGAGATTTTCAATTTATTATCTAGATGAGCTTATTTTCTATCTTCGCCGAGAGATCATCTAAGTACATATGTAATCAATCATGAATTTTCAAGATATAAACGTCCTAATTGCGGAGGATTATCCTCTCAATGCTATTGTGCTAATCAAGATGTTGACACATCTTGGCGCGAAATTTATGCATTATGAGGATGGAGAAAGCCTCGTTTTGCACTATCGAAATAACCGTAACTACGATCTGATTTTTATGGATCTAGAAATGCCTTATCTAAATGGATTTGAAGCCAGCGATTTGATTAGAGAGTTTGATGTCGATATTCCTATCATCGCATGCAGTGCACATTGTTACGATGATATAAAAAATGAACTCAATAATAGTCAAATGAATGGTTGCTTGAAGAAACCTTATACCATCGGAGAATTGGCTGACGTCATTGTTAGGTTTTGCTGATTGCTTATAGATAGGTATTAAATTCGGACTTAACTATTTTGGATGTTTTTAATGTTCGACATGAACTGTTTTTATTAAATGAATGGAACGGTAGTTGGTGTTTAATATGGATATGTTGCAATTATGATACACATCTCTAATTTTAATTCCTATTGTTACATGAATGATACCTTGGTTAGTTAATGGTATGTGAATATCGTTAAATTATTGGCCTGGTTATTTAAATTGAAATTACTCACTTACATCAGTTTCAAGGTTTTATAGATGTCTCTATTGTTAAATATATTTTTTCTACTAGGTAGCGTATCATTGATTAATACCGCTTATGCCGCCTCTATGGACCCAATGTCACAGGAGGATTATCAGTACATAGATAACCTAGGAGATGTGAATATCGCTGTACTGTCCGAAAAAGGGCGGCCAGTTTATCCGACATCTGGACGCGGTGAGTTTTATAACCTTAACGTGACCTATCTGAAAAAAATTGCCAATGAACTCGGTCTGAAGATCGAATTTGTCGAGTTTGAAAATACCTCGCAAGTGATGTCTGCTCTGCATGCAAAGGAAGCGGACTTGATACTCGATTTTAACGATAAAGCGATTAAAGATAAGCAAGGATTGTTCTACTCAGCACCTATATTTAAAAGCACAGTTGCCTATTGGAGTAATAGTTATGTTGACCAAGAAAACTTAGAAAAGCGACCATGGGTGTGCGTTGTTGGAACGGTGTATTGTAATATTTTGGATAGCCGTGGAATAGAGAATGTGACTCGCGTGGCTAACTTTAGACAGGGTACGGAAAGTGTTCTCAAGAGTGACGATAAGATATTTATTGATAGCTATATTAGCTTTGCCGAGTATCTGAACGCGACAGATAATGTCTCCAGCTCTATTTCAACGCCTCCTTGGGGAGGATTTGTTTACGCGCAGATTGTTTCACTCGACGAAAACAAGCGTCTAGTCGAGATCATCAATAAGATTATCAAGCGTTCGATTGAAAGTGACCACCTCATAAACAGCATCAGTCCTTATTATTTTTCGGACATGATTAATAGGGCATTTCGTAATAGCAATTACAGCAATATCATCAAGTACTCATTCGACGACGATACGTTTCCTCTACTTTTTAGGAATCAAGATGGAAGTCTTTCTGGCTATCTCAAGGATGTTCTAGACCTGATATCATCAAGGACGACGCTCGAATTTGAGTATGTTCCCTTAAGGCAGTCTGTGTCAACTTACGATATGCTGGCGTCAAATGAGATTGATCTCGTTCCTTATTCATCGATAACCATGGGCTCCAACGAGAGTGTCGAGTTTACCGACACCTTCATGTCGTTTACTTATTACACTGTCAGCCTCGCACATTCGGCTGAACCCAAAAAAGAGTCGAAAGGCGTTCTGTTATCTGAAAGCAAAAAGCATGTTGACGTGAAAAATCAGTTATTTGGCGAGAGCACCAAAGTGTTTAGGGATTCTAAAAAAATCCTAAGGGCGTTAGAAACGGGTGAGATTGACATCGCTTACATTCGTGAAGATATCATTGAGATGATTATATCGTCTCATGCTGACGACGAGTACTTTGTCGATCGTACCAAACCGATTGTCGTGAATCTGGCAATGGCCGTTTCGTCAGATAAGCTTTCACTCATTAATGTGCTGAACAGCATTTTCAGAACCTGGGATCAAAACGAATTAAACAAAATTAAGAATTCCTATGACCCGTTTAATGTCGTCTATGGCTATGAAGAAAAATACCTCTATCAGGTGACGTTTGGTTTTGTGTTTGTCTTTCTGTTTAGCGTCGTGATTTTCTATTTGTTGCAGAAGAATATGAAGCTCAACGTTATCATCAAGGAGAAAGATGCCGCTGCAACGAGAATCGAAAATGAGTTTTTAAACTCTGTGATTCGTCAGATCCCTTCAATTGTTTTTATCTACGACGGCAGATCCAATATCCGCTACACAAACTGCAGCAAATATTTGAGTAATCAGTGTAATGCTTGCCACATTTCCGAAAGCGGTATGGGCTACAAAAATAAGAAAGTATTTGACGACATGTTCCACAATGATCTGACGATCAATGATGTTTGCCGCACATATAACTGTCCGCTAGACATGGAAATGATGGAGTATGTCAGTAAGAAAATCACGCTCAACGACAAGGAATACATCCTAACGGTCATTAATGATATTACCGAGAAAAACCAACGAGAAAACGATCTGAAGAATGCTAAGAAAAAGGCGGAATCGGCGATTCAGGCACGCGATAAGTTTCTCGCCTCGATGACGCATGAGCTAAGAACGCCAATCGCTGGCATGGTCGGGTTGATTGAAATGCTAGGGGCAAAAATCGAAGATGAAGAGGAAACTTTGCTCATTAACAACATCTCGTCATCAGCAAGACAACTGAATGTTCTGGTGAATGATATTCTGGATTTCTCGAAGCTCGAGGCTGACCAACTCAAGCTTTCCCCTTTTGATTGTGATGTCTTGCGAGAGACCAGTGAGGTTCTGCGCGTCCACAAAATTGCCGCAGATAAGAAAGGCATCCGCCTACACTATGACTTTAAACCTACCAATGTCAGGTTGGTCTCTATTGATGGTCTCAGGTATTCGCAAATACTTAACAACCTCCTGTCCAATGCGATTAAATTTACCGACATAGGCACGGTGACATTAGAAGTTGAACTTAGCGATACATCAATCAACTTTTTGGTGACAGATACTGGCTGTGGTATGTCGACAAAAGTTCTTGCCACTGTGTTTAGTCCATTTGTTCAAGCGGATAGCTCAATTGCACGGAAGTACGGTGGCACTGGGTTAGGTTTGTCCATTGTTTCTGAGTTGGTCGAACTCATGAATGGGCAACTTAATGTTGAGAGTATTGAAAATCTTGGCACTAAGATGTCGGTTTCGCTCCCGCATCAGCTCGTTAGCACCTACAAAGGACAGCTCAGCAGCTTGGATATTCAGTTCGGTGACGTGAGTGACAACATCAAAGAGTGGGTCGCTATCTGGTCGACGCTAACCGGTTACCGAGAGTTAGAAATTCCAGATAAGGGACACAGCATTCTGATCACTTCTGACTACAGCAATGTCGACAGTGAGATACCTTTCGAAAGACGTATTGTCTTCAAGGATGGTGTTGAGGGATTTAAGCAAGTGGAGCAACAACAGATTGTTTTGTCTAATTCGCCGATATTTCCTGACTTACTATTTGAATGCTTGTATCAGCATACAGAAAAAGCCTCGACATTAACGCCCTTAAGATTCGAGCAATTGCAAGGAACGGTACTCGTTGCGGAAGATAACCCTATCAACCAACTTGTGATTCGTAAGCAGCTAGAGCAGTTGGGGCTGACGGTCAATATGGTTGACGATGGTGAAGCCGCTTACCACGCGATCATGGAGCATCCTGATGGCTTTGATCTACTTATTACGGATTGCCATATGCCCAATATGGATGGGTTCGAACTCTCTAGCAAACTGCGCAATGAAGCCAATCTAGATAAACACCTAACCATTATTGGCTGTACAGCAGAGGATTCGAGCATTGTTCGAAGTAAGTCTAATGAATCGGGGTTCGATCATATCTTGTTCAAACCTTATGGAATAGAGAAACTAAGGAATCTATTGGAGGCATGCTTGTTAGATAATGGAACTAAAATCGCCCCTATCACGCACTGGTTAGACAAATATAGTGAAGAGGAGGTTGAGCAATTAAGGAAGATTTCGGTAGCGTGCCTATCAAGCGATCTCAAGTTATTAGAAGAGCAGCAAGAGGATATACCCGCGCTCCAGAAAACGGTACACAAGATCAAAGGTGGTGCGTTAAGTTTGGGCATCGATGATCTTGCCAAGATTATTTACAAGGTAGAACGCTCGATTAAAGGAGGGAGAAAAGTCGAGCTTAAGTCACAGCTAGAGATTCTGGCCGATGTAATGCAGAAAAACATTGCGCTTATCGAGAACTATCAAAGGTCGAAGAAATGAACATACTTATCCTTGACGATAGTCCTCTAGAGCTTATCTTACTTGGCTACAAACTGAAAAATATTGGCTGCAAGAATGTCCACTCTGCGACTTCGGTAGAGAAGGCTATGGCGTTACTAAGCAGGATCCAATTCGACTTAATCATTAGTGACCTCGACTTGCCTGATAAAGACGGACTGATGTTTTTATCGGAGCTAAAGAAAAACCATTATAACAATGCTGTGTGTATCTCTAGCTGTGTTGATGAAGGCATTATTGCTTTAGCGAGCAAGATGGCGACAACTCTTGGCCTTAATGTGGTCGGAACCTTAGTTAAACCTGTCTATGAAGATAGCCTGTGTAATCTTATACAGATGACAAGTGAGTTATTGTCTTGCGCACCAGTGAAAAAGGACCTCGATTTCTCTATAAATGAAGTCTTATATGGTTTAGAGAACGAACAATTTCACAATGTTTATCAGCCGCAAGTTTGTTTTAAGACGAACAAGCTTATTGGGTTCGAAGTATTGGTGCGCTGGCAGCATCCCCTTAAAGGAACACTGACCCCCAACTACTTTATCCCGCTACTAGAAACGAACCAACACACGGACTTGCTTCTTGATGCCGTCATGAATCGACTCAAAGTGGATTTTGTCTATATTCCTGATGGTATGAAAATATCCATAAATCTGACCGCAGACAACTTTATGGAACCCGACCTCGTCGACAAATTGGTTAGCATGGTAGATGAAGTCGGCATGGACATATCTCTATTGACCCTTGAAATCACGGAAAGCCAAATTTTTCAGCCATCGACAACAATGCTAAGTAACATCGCTCGGCTGAGGATGCTCGGTGTAAAAATATCCATCGATGACTTTGGCACTGGTTACTCCAGCTTCGGTAATCTCGTGGACATCCCGTTTACTGAACTCAAGATCGATCGCCAATTTACTAAGCGTTACTTTTCGGACTTGAAGTCGAGGCATATCGTCGATTTAACGACAGAACTGTGCCGCAGAACCGAAATAATAGTTGTCGCGGAAGGGGTAGAAACAAAAGAAGAATTTGAAGCACTGCGTATGCTAGGCGTGGATGTCTGCCAAGGTTTTTACATTGGCAGGCCATTAGCGATTGAAAAACTCAAATCGTTTAAAGTTCTTAGCTAAGCCTATCTAAGGTAAGTTTGATTCTCGTCGCTCTATATGGCTGGCGGCGAGAATCAACCCATCGCGTTGTTATCCCGTCATTTGAAATGCATGCGTATATAACTCAACCAATGGCTGAGCTAATTAGGGGGAGGGGCGTAATTAAGAGATGGAACCTTGGAAGGAGATTATTTCGATAATGGAATTGGCATTGTATTTATTTAATATTCTAGATTTGTAAGTACTTACCGTTTTATTGCTCAAAGATAGAAGTTCAGATATTTTTTTATTAGAGTATCCTTTCGCCAAATAGGACAACACCAACGCCTCTCGGGCAGATAGGTTCGAAGTTTTTTGGGCAGGTATTGCTACACTGGATTCGAACGCGTCCTTGCCCTGACTGACGAGTAATATCGCAGCTCGAATTGTCTCTATATCTTGCGTTTTGTACACCAATCCATTGGCTCGGTTAGTGCGAGCGATCTGCGAGTACATTTTTGAATTACATGAAGATATGAACAATATTGCACCTTCAAATCCCAGTGAGCGCAATCTTTTGGCATAGTCGATGCCGCTACCGTTGCTGATTTCAGTATCCAAAATCACAGTTTCGATACGTTTGTTGCGTATGACCTGGCTCGATTTCGCTGCGCAGCTCTCTTTGTATACAATACAGTTTGGGTAGATGGTTCTAATTAAACTTTCTAACGCTTTTTGAAATAATGGTTGAGCATCTATTAATAGGAAATTCATTTTGCAAAAAATCCTTATTCACTATTATTGCTATTAAAAAAATAGCTCGCCTAGCAGGGAGGCCGTTTAGCGAGCTTAAAACGTGAAAGCTATTGGGTACTTTCACAAACTGAATATCTTTTTAGATACTAGTAAGAACGTGATAGGCTTTTGTAACAATAGTGAATCAATAGTGTTTTTATTAAGATTTATATGAATAAGCGTTAATATCGTTTTGTCAATTTCGCTACATTTCATTTTTGTGTTTTGTATAAAAAGCACTCTTTGAGGTGACTGTCCTTATAAAAATAGTGAGCTCGGAAGCTCGTTTATGCGCCGCTAATATTGTGGTTGAATCAATATAGCTAACACCCTCGCGCCAAATAGCATAAGATACACGGCCTTTAGCCAGTATTGAGCCACTCATTGTAATGATAGATAAAACACAGCAAACGACTTTTGCCGACCTTGGCCTGACTTCAACCCTAGTCGAGCGACTAGATGAATTAGAATATCACCAGCCAACTCCAATCCAATCGCATGCCATTCCTCATGTGCTTAATGGAAGAGATATCATTGGTGGTGCCAACACGGGATCTGGAAAAACTGCCGCGTTTTCGTTGCCAATTCTGCAAAAGATTCTTGAGCAAGATTTCTCAAATACTCGTCGCGGTAATTTTGTTTCTCACCTGATTCTAGTTCCAACCCGTGAGTTGGCGTCTCAGGTGGCCTATAATGTAAAATCATACTCATATCATCTTAGAGATAAGATCAAAACAGTCGCTGTATTTGGTGGTGTATCAGTAAACCCACAAATGCTCGCACTTCGTGGTGGTAGTGACATTATCGTTGCGACTCCTGGTCGACTACTTGATCTGATCTCGAGTAACGCTATCAAGCTAGACCAAGTAAAAACGCTCGTTCTCGACGAAGCCGATCGTATGCTGAGCCTTGGATTTACCGACGAGCTAAATAAGATTCTTGATCTACTACCAAAGAACAAACAGACCTTGCTCTTCTCTGCGACTTTTCCTGAAAAAGTAACGACTTTGGCTCAGCACTTGCTCAGTGACCCAATTGAAATTCAACTTCAAAGCGCTGAAGCGAGTACTTTGGTCCAGCGTGTATTTAGCGTGAACAAGGGTCAAAAGACAGCAGTACTTGCACATCTCATTAAACAGCATCAGTGGCGACAGACATTGATTTTTGTTAATGCTAAAAATGCTTGCAACCATCTGGCTCAAAAACTATCGAAACGTGGCATCACCGCCGAGGTTTTCCATGGTGACAAAGGACAAGGAGCGCGCACGCGTGTTCTTGACGGCTTTAAGTCAGGCGAGATTCAAGTACTTATCGCTACCGATATTGCCGCGCGTGGTCTGGATATAGAAAAGCTACCAGTGGTTATCAACTTCGATCTTCCGCGTAGTCCTGCCGACTATATGCATCGAATTGGACGTAGTGGTCGTGCAGGTGAAGTCGGTTTAGGCTTATCTCTGATTGATTACGATGATTATCACCAATTTAAAGTGATCGAAAAGAAGAATAAGTTCCAGCTTGAACGTGAACAGGTAGAAGGTTTTGAGGTGGAAGACGACCAGAGTGAAGCGTATTTTCAACCGATGAAACCGCGTGCAAAGCCAGCCGGAACAGGAAAAAAGAGCAAAAAGCGCAAGCAGTAACTAGTAGCTAAGTGGATAAGAGCGCAATCAGCTCACCTATCCACTTGCGATTTTTTAGAGCCTCATTTGAAAGGTCAAATGGGACTCTATTGCCAATTCACGCGTTGTATGATCGGCGTGAAGGACGTCCTCTAGGGGAGCGCTGTTTAAATGCAGAGGCTGCTTTGGCCTGTGATTTAAGAATAGAATCAACCGTTAGCTGCATTGGCTCTTTAGGCTCAAGCCCATGAGGAAAAGTACGAGCTCTTGGTGGTAGGTCATATTCCTCTGCACTCGCTCTTGGCATACGCTTAAAACGATATAAGTAAAAGTTCTCTAACTTTTCTCTCGCCCATTCAGTCTTCTTTAAATACTTTACGCTACTTGCAATCGAAGGTTTGGTATTGAAGCAGTTAAAGCGCATTGCTGCATCCAGAATGTCCCATCCATAAAAATCCACCAACTCCTGCAACATAGTTTCTAGCTTTAGCCCGTGCAGTGGGTTGTTTTGTTGCAGTTCGATTCTTTCTTCGTCAGTCATCATTTAATTTTTGGGTCTCATTCTTTAAAGGGCTGAGTTTAACAAAGTATCTACCGCAGAGATATCTATAGAAAAATATTTTCAATAGAAGCTAATAGAAGGACAGGCACCAGTAAATCACTCACCGTAATTTCATTCTTTGGGGTGACTGTCCTCTTTACCCTTTACCGCGTGAATGGTGGCCATGATTTCTTGTTTGAGGGTGAAAAGGTTACCATTTTAACACAAGTTCTCCATGTTGGAGTCATGACCAAAAATCAAACAGAGATAAGATTTATATAAAGTGGTTTAATACTTAAAATTTGCGACAATATTTTTTAGTTTGTCACTGACTCCTGCAATTTCATCACTGTATTTCACTGAAGTAGTGACAACTTCAAAAGTGTCACTAGCCAAATGTGATATTTGAGTAATATTATGATCGATTTCGCTCGACACTTTTGCTTGTTCTTCTGACGCAGTCGCGATTTGACTGTTAATATCAGACATTTCATTGACGCGGTCGTTGATTTTTTCAATCGCTTTGACCACTTGTTGTGTATGGCAGTTAGATTCTCTCGCTTGCTCAGCATTCATATACATTTTGTTCGCAACCTGAACAATGTTTTGTGACAGCTCTTTAATGGTTGACTCAATCTGTTTGGTCGATTCGTTGGTTTGATAGGAGAGTTGGCGCACCTCATCGGCAACGACTGAGAATCCACGCCCGCTTTCACCTGCCCGAGCAGCTTCGATCGCTGCATTCAACGCGAGCAGGTTGGTCTGTTCAGAAATACGCTGTATGGAATATACCACTTGATTAATATTTTTACTTTGCTCTTCCAGATCCACAATGGTGGCTTGTGATTGCTCAATATTTTCTGCTAATGACTCAATATTACTACCAGTAATGTAAATCATATCCAGTGCGCTTTTAGTTTCTTCCGTCACCAGTTGAGCATTATTGGCTGCAAACTCAATGTTGGAGGAAATTTCTTTATTACTCACAACCAGTTCATTGGCTGAGGTTGCCACTAACTCAGATTCCAATTTTTGTTGTTCAACATTATCAATGCTTTTCAGTGCTGACTGCTCAGATTTATCCGAATTATCACTGAGTATAGTAATCACCGAAGCTAGCTCCTTAATATGTTCATGTAGAGAACTAATAAATAAATCAAACGAGTTTGCTAAAGCTGTTAGCTCATCATTACCTTGAGAATTCATTCTAATCGTTAGGTCACCATTTCCTGTGGCGATTTGCTGCATACGAAGATTAATGACATTGATGCGTTTTAAAATAGTACTGCCAATCAAAAAAAGTAGCCCCGAGACTGATAATACCAATATGATACCAAAGGTATTTAGATCCCTATTAAGAGCAACCTTATCCTCTTCGATAATTTCATGAATATCATTTTGTAAACTCGTGATCGAACGCTCTACATTATGAACATTTGCTCTTAGCTCCTTTCTCATACCATGATTAGCAGTTAAACCAAGTGACTGTACGAGCTCTATATGATTATTCGCTATTTGACTATATTGGTCGAAAGCAGTCTGTACATCATCGGTTAATGCTTGCTGAGTAAAACGATCGAGGCTCTGTTGAAATCGCTTTATGGTGTCCTGGTTTGGGTTGGCTAGATAGCCTAAGTCAGCCTCGCCTAATTCTAACCCAGATAACTCAAGCAACATATCATTTTGCTTAGCAATAACCTGCTTCAATTGTTCTCTTTGTGCAGTAAGTTGAACACGCACGCTACTGGCCTCAGTTTCACCATCTAACTGTATTATGGCATTAGCTAACTTGTGAAATTGCTTTTGATACTGTTCGAGCTTTACTAGGACCTGGTTGCTATCATTTGCAAGGTTTATTTTATGTGATTTAGCCACTTGTTGAAGATTGTCAATACGAGTGGTTAACTGCTCAAAGGTCTGGTCAAAGCGAGTTATATACTGTTCGTCTCTGCGTTCAATAAAATCTTTTTCGTTACGTCTGAGAGTGAGTAAATCAATGACACTATTTGTATTCTCTCTTCCTACAAACTCGAGGTATTCGATTTTATCTTGATTGTATTCATTGTATAGGTAATATCCACCAACTCCAATATAAATAATAAAGTTAATAAGAAGTAACTTATTTTTTATACTCAGTGAGTGAATAATATTTCTCTTACTTAAAAAAACAATCATAAAATACCCTATGCTCTCACTTGGTAGTAACCCAAGTCTTAGATAATCAAATAATATTAAATAAAATACATGTAAGGTTGCAAGATGGGGGGTGTAGGATTATTCCTTAAATTAACCATTTAAGCTAATTAGTCACATGAATCTATGCCCGTTTAACTTGAAGAGAATTGAGAGCGTTTTTGAGGCTTCAAAAACGGTGAAACCCCGATGTTGGTAGCATCGGGGTTTCGAATTTTTAGATTTCTCGGATGGTAAGGCCGATTATCTTATATGCAAAAGGCTGGATTTAATCCAACTAATTCCTTGGTCGGGAATTAGATACGGATGAAGTCCATGTGCTCAACTTTTGGCTTGAAAGCGTGACGTTGAACGTCTTGTGGCTTAACTTTAACTTCAGCACCGTCGATTACTAGAACGATACCTTCGTAGAACTCAGGCTTGTCCATTTGGTTAACGATGTCATCGTGGTTAAGAACGATA
This sequence comes from Vibrio sp. TRT 2004, assembly GCF_050113735.1. Classification (NCBI taxonomy): domain Bacteria; kingdom Pseudomonadati; phylum Pseudomonadota; class Gammaproteobacteria; order Vibrionales; family Vibrionaceae; genus Vibrio; species Vibrio sp. TRT 2004. The sequence continues at coordinate 79,911 of NZ_JBNJOH010000010.1, forward strand.
GATACAGCTGCTTCTTCACCGCCGTATACAACTGCAGGGAATTTACCAGCGTGACGTAGGCGGCGGCTCGCACCTTTACCTAGTTCAGTACGTACTACTGCTTCAAATTTCATAGTATAACTCTCAAAAATTTAAGATATTCATAATCACACTAACAATGCGACCTTGTTATGTGTGCTAACCGCTCAAGAGAAATTGGTAGTAACTCTGTAAGCGAGCGCGGATACTATCACTCTATCTGATTTCTAGCAACTGATAATCACTGAATTGGGCCATTTCAAGCGTCAATGATAATCAACTGGTTAAGTTTGATTCATTAGGTACGTTCTCTTCACTTAAACATCGTCTTGTGTGAAGACTGTGACTATGTAACAGCGAGCGAGTAAAACATGGCGCCCCTTTACTTTTTTCTCAGCCATCGGGCTACTGCTTGGTGTGGGGCAGCTTACTTAAACGTAGTCATATTCGCTGGTGGAAGTGAAATCACATTAACGTCATCTACCCGGGATATCGGGCAAATTGAATCACAATTGATACTAAACGGGAGGATCGTTTTGTTAAGTTCAATGGCTGTGGCGTATTCCCGCTTGCTGGTCTATTGCTCAATAGTAGACAAATGACATTGGGCAGTTAAGTGCGTTTTCTTTTGGGTTGAAGCCACCATTTACTCAAGCACCTCGTTTTACCATTCAGTCAGGTGCGAATTCTGTAACGGAAGGTGAATAATGCTCAAGGCGTGGCTCAAAGAACAACAACCTAACAGCTTCTGGCTGGTTTGTGCACGGACTCATAATCAAGCATTAACGTCGAATGGATTTGGGTTTAAGGATGCAGTACCGCTGTTTTGGGGGAATACATTTAAAGATGTCATGGCGTTGTCACCATGGCTTATCCCAGTATCTGATGAGGTACTGGCGTTGGATGAAAGCCTGCTTAATCAGGGTTTAGGCATTGCCACAACTTGCTCAGTAACCACGATACAACATTTACGCAGCATGCTGATGTCTGCGCTTGATGGTGAAGAAGTACTATTCCGTTTCTATGACAAGGTTGTGATAGGGCCGATGCTAAAGGCGATGATGCCATCAGAAATACAACAATTTCTCGGCAATATTGATAGCTTGGCGTTAGTTGATGACAAGTTAATTAGCTTCACACGCAACTCTCACAGTCACTTTGAGCTAAAGAAGGAGACGTGGTGGAAACTCCAACCTCACCACCTTGCACCGATCTACAACACTAAGCATCACGCCATTGCAATAGAAAAACGTTGTTGGGAGCTGATCCCTGACATTCTCGAACAACTTGATGAACCACTACAAGTGATATCAAGCGCACTAGAGCGAGGAATTGAGTTGGGATATCCCGTTTCGGAGCTCGAGGCATGCGCGATTGTTGAGTTAGCGCAACGAAGCAATTCTCATCTATTACAGTTGTCAGAGCCATTGCGACTCACTGAGCAGGAACTAAGTCTACTTAAAGTGATTCAGGAGGGTTGGGTATGAGTATTACTGGCGCAAGCCCATATTGCTTACCCTGTGACAGGATGACTCACTGGATAGAAATCTATATTCGCGATGAGTTTAACCGTCCCTTCTCTGGAGTGCGAGGAACTCTCCTTGACTACGGAGGGAATGCATTTCCAATCTATCTTGATGATGGTCCAATTTTTGTTGATCGGATGGCGCCTGGCCCCGCAACGATTCTGTTAGAGTGCGATGCTTGGATATCCGCGGCACAAGGTGACGAGCGTATTCCTAACCGCGCAAAAGACAGTGATCCAACGAAAGAGTTTGCCGACAGTCATCTAGGTCATAAAGGCAGTGCAACACGCTATTTTGAAGTAACCGCCGGTGACCTTACCGAATTGAGCGAAGGGCTATCTCTACCATCTAGGCACCAAAAAGGGCAGGCAGATAAGCTTAAGTTAATCACCGATAAAAGCTATGTACTGAAAGTAAGAGGTTTTAACTTTATTACGTTACGCGTTGGGATGTTCTTTGATGGAACAGCCAACAACACCTATAGCGCCCAGTGGGGCAAGAGTAAGCTTGATAGCTACTACCACAAATGGCATCCATTGCATAACCTATACAAAGATAGGCCGCCGATTGAGTGGCCAGAGGAAGTGTTTAAGTTTCCCGAACAGGATAAGTTTCGCTTTTTCTGGCAAGAGGATCATGCGGTTAAGAGCAGTGCAGCGAATGAATTAACCAATATTCAAAAACTATATGGTTTGTACCCCATTAACAAACTAGATGAAAATAGAAATGTCTTCTTAACGGCTCAATATGTAACAGGTGTAGGCACTGGTAATAGTACTGATTATACAAAACCAGCTGAAGAGTCAGTACTAATTGGGCAAGCTATGGGGTTGGGTAAGTATGGCGTTGAAGCTAAAGCTGATACAGGCATCGATCAAATCTGTACAATATTTAAAGAGTTACGATTAAATAGAAAATATGATGAATATAATATTGATGGGATTTTGAATTTCAAATTAGACATATTTGGCTTCAGCAGAGGAGCTGCTGTGGCGAGGCATTTTGCTAACCTGGTTATTGATGGAGAACAGGGAGCAGTTGCGCAGAAGATCATTAACGCATGTAAAAAAAATGAAATCGAATTAAAAGCGAACTTTGATTGGAATAGTGACAAAGCAATATCAATCAATTTTGTTGGCCTATTTGATACGGTCGCGGCGATGGTTGACCTTACAAAGGGAGATATATCACCGCACAACAATCACAATGGAGGTGTAAGATTGTGGCTTGACCCAGATAGAGTCAAACGGGTTGTCCATCTTACTGCCCACCGAAAAACTGAATACCGCCGCAACTTTAGTCTAAACCGTATCAATGCAGCTGATCACTTTCATGAGTATGTGGTACCTGGTGCCCATTCGGATATCGGTGGTGGCTACCACTCCCTTAACGCCTACACAACATTATCGCGTCAACGCAGGTTAACCATACCTTATTTGTTACCTTTATTAGAGAACAAGCCAATCAAGCGGGTTATTAAGCCAGTCGGATATTGGAACGGTGATGAAGTTAAACGGAGAATAGCGGACAAACTTCAGCCAATTATTGAGCAAGAGGTGGCGTTAGGTTGGAATAGGGACGACTACCATATTGACTATCAGATACTTAGAACCGGCAATAAAGAGCGAACACGCGTACAAGGGACGCTCTACCAAAAAAGAGTGGTAAGTGGTGATTTATCTAGGCTTTACCTCCGAGTTATGTTTGGCCTAGCACAACATTACGGTGTGCCATTGAATGATACTGACGGTCAAGTTTGGTATGAATCAGGAGACAGCTATTACTCCGTGCCAACGAATATTGGAAAATATCGCTTTGCTGATTTTTGCGACAAGGCACTAGCGGCGGCGAAGAACGGTGAGTTATTGGAAGAACTAAATGTAAGCAACGTCGCAGAGATTGAAGATAGCTCAATTATAAACAAGTTATTTGATGCGAATTTAATCCATCATTCTTCCGATAACACCATTGCCAATAAACCTAACAGAGTGGGCGAGGGCTATCAGCGTGAAATCTATCCGTGCCTAAAGGAGTCGTGAAATGAAGTGGTTTATTGCACTGCTAGGGCTTATCGCTTTTACAAATACTCATGCATTTAGTCGAGTACCGAGCGTACCGGAAGATATGCCTAAATGGCGTGTGGGGTATGCTATGCCGACGCTATATCCAGTAAAAGTGAAGCAAGCGTATGGCGTTAATGAACAGCAAAACTGGACCTCATTTGTCCATAATGATCAACAGTATATGTTTAGAACTGACTACGCATATATTAAGCAATCGTATCCAGATTACGATGGGTTTGGAGTTCCATTAGGAGCCCCAATTGGCTACTCCACTCAAATATCCGGTACCAATACCTTGCCCGATAGTATTTATATTTTCTGGACATCAATCTCTACGCAGACTTTTTATACTACAAAATGGGACTTAACCCAGAAAGTTAAAAAGATAATGAGCACAAAAGATCAGTACACTCGTCGAGATGGTTTCAATAAAAAATGCTATCGAGTCGAAACTATTTTTGGCTTTTTACCAAATGGAAACAGCAAAGTTTGGTTGCGCGGGTGTGGCGAATACATTTACATCTCTGAGCTTGCGCCAATTGCACAACAAAAATTAGATATACCTAAAAATACAGATGGTAGTTTCAAGAATGTTTACGTTGAACGAGTTATAGAACGAGCCAAACAACTTGGTGCGACGCTCGACCCGATTCCGTGGGATAAGGTTAACAAGGTCTATTCCACTGAAAAAATTACTAAGCTCGAACTATGACGTGTTTTGACCTTTGCCAAGATAAGTGGAGGGCAAGATGCTGCGAGTTGTCTTGATATTACTGGCAGGAGTGTTAACCACATACTGTTCATTTAACCGTGGTTCCAGCGTACCGGAAGATATGCCTAAATGGCGTATAGGTTATGCTATGTCGACCTTGTACCCTGCAGAAGTGACCAAAGCCTATGGTGTTAATGACAGCCGAGATTGGACCTCTTTTATTCATAATGATGTGCTTTTTTTTGGCAGAACTGAGCTTAAAGAGATGAGAAAGTATGCCCCGAATTATGATGGCTACAGCATCGCATTAGGTATACCAGTTGAGGTAAAAAGCCAAGTAGCGGCGACGAATGTTCTTCCCGATAGTGTTTATCTTTACTGGGCTTCAATCACTAATCAAAGGTTCTTTGCGACCAAATTTGATCTCACTCCTGAGATGAAGAAGGTGATGAGCACTAAAGAGCCATTCACTCGCTTTGATGATTTTAAAACTTACTGTTACCGAAGTGATATTGTTTTTGGCTTTCTACCCAACGGAAATACAAAAGTGTGGCTAGATGGCTGCGGCGAGTACAAGTTTGTTACAGAGCTTGAACCTGTTAAGGAGTTCGAGATGGATACCTTTGGCAATGACGCGGAAGCTTATCGAACGGATTATAGTGAGGATATGGCAGAAAGAGCCAAGCAACTTGGCGCAACGCTTGACCCGATTCCGTGGGATAAGGTTAACAAGGTCTATTTCAAAAAAGAAATTACTAAGCTCGAACTATGACGTATTTTGATCTTTCTGAGACAAGTGAAGGGGAAGATGTTGTTAATTATCTTGATATTGCGGGTAAGCCTGCTCACCACATATTGAGCCTAACCAAGTGGGTGAGAGCTATCAGCGTGAAATCTATCCGTGCCTGAAGGAGTCTTGATATGAAGTGGTTTATGGCAGTAATGGGGCTTATAGCTTTTACCAATGCCAGTGCATTTAGTCGAGTGCCGAGCGTACCGGAAGATATGCCTAAATGGCGTATAGGTTATGCTATGTCGACCTTGTACCCTGCTAAAGTAACCAAAGCTTACGGTGTCAATGAGGATTATAATTGGACCTCCTTTATTCATAATGATGTGCTGTTTTTTGGCAGAACTGAGCTTAAAGAGATGAGAAAGTATGCCCCGAATTACAATGGCTACAGCATCGCATTAGGTATACCAGTTGAGGTAAAAAGCCAGGTAGCGGCGACGAATGTTCTTCCTGATAGTGTTTATCTTTACTGGGCTTCAATCACTAATCAAAGGTTCTTTGCGACCAAATTTGATCTAACGCCTAAGATGAAAACGGTGATGAGCACTAAAGAGCCATTCACTCGTTTTGATGGTTTTAAAACTCACTGTTACCGAAGTGATATTGTTTTTGGCTTTCTACCCAACGGAAATACAAAAGTGTGGCTAGATGGCTGTGGCGAGTACAAGTTTGTTACCGAGCTTGAACCCGTAGAGGAGTTCGAGATGGATACCTTTGGCAATGATGCGGAAATTATTCGAGACAATTATAGCGAGGATATGGCAGAAAGAGCCAAACAACTTGGTGCGACGCTCGATCCAATTCCGTGGGAAAAGGTTAACAAGGTCTATTCCAAAGAAGAAATTACTAAGCTCGAACTATGACGTGTTTTGACCTTTTCCAAGATAAGTAGAGGGCATGATGCTGTGAGTTGTCTTGATATAAAGTGGTTTATTGCCCTGCTAGGGCTTATCGTTTTTACAAATGCTAATGCATTTAGTCGGGTGCCTAGTGTACCGAAAGATATGCCTAAATGGCGTATTGGTTATGCAATGTCAACGTTATACCCAGCTAAAGTAACCAAAGCTTATGGAGTAAATGAGGAGCATGATTGGACATCATTTATACATAATGATCAACAGTATCTATATAGAACTAAATATGAATATGCTAAGCGGTCACATAAAGATTACAGTGGATATGGTATAGCTTTGGGAGTTCCGGTTGGATTCAGTAGTCAAATTGGCGGAACTCAGACACTTCCTGATAGTGTTTATATTTACTGGTCTTCAATCACCAATCAAAGGTTTTTTGCGACCAAATTTGATCTAACGCCTAAGATGAAAACGGTGATGAGCACCAAAGAGCCATTCACCCGCTTTGACGGCTTTAAAACTCACTGTTACCGAAGTGATATTGTTTTTGGCTTTCTACCCAACGGAAATACAAAAGTGTGGCTAGATGGCTGTGGCGAGTACAAGTTTGTTACCGAGCTTGAACCCGTAGAGGAGTTCGAGATGGATACCTTTGGCAATGATGCGGAAATTATTCGAGACAATTATAGCGAGGATATGGCAGAAAGAGCCAAACAACTTGGTGCGACGCTCGATCCAATTCCGTGGGAAAAGGTTAACAAGGTCTATTCCAAAGAAGAAATTACTAAGCTCGAACTATGACGTGTTTTGACCTTTTGCAAGATAAGTAGAGGGCATGATGCTGTGAGTTGTCTTGATATAAAGTGGTTTATTGCTCTGCTAGGGCTTATCGTTTTTACAAATGCTAATGCATTTAGTCGTGTTCCTGATGTACCGGAAGATATGCCTAAATGGCGTGTTGGCTATGCTATGTCGACTTTATATCCTGCAAAAGTGCTTCGAGCATATGGAAATAATGAGCAACTTGGCTGGACGTCATTTTTACATAATGATCAGCAGTATTTATATAGAAGCAAATTCGAATATATAAAAAAGTCTTACCCAAATTATGATGGGTACGGCATGGTACTGGGAGCTCCTATCGGCTATTCAAGGCAAGTCAGTGGAACTAATAACTTACCCGATAGTATTACTATTTATTGGGCATCAATAAGTAATGCCAAATCATATGTAACTCTACTGGAGTTGCCAAATAATCTAAAAAAACAAATGTCTACGAAGCGCAAATATATTACTTGGGATAATGTCGAACTGGATTGCTACAAGGTAACTATTGTTTTTGGTTTTCTACCCAACGGGAATACAAAAGTGTGGCTCTATGGTTGTGGTGAGTACAATTTCATTACTGAACTTGCGCCTGCTGAAGAGCTAGACGCTGACACCTTTGGCAACGATGCTGAAATCTATCGAATCAATTATGGCAAGCGGATGGCAGAAAGAGCCAAACAGCTTGGTGCGACGCTCGATCCAATTCCGTGGGATAAGGTGAACAAGGTCTATTGCAACGATGAGATTACTCAACTGGAATGATGACTGATTATGAAAGCTTTAATGTTAACACCGCTCTCAATCCCCCCATGGAACTGCGTGACAGGGTTAGTTTCCCTCGGTAGCTGTGTGCCATTTCACTGACGATATTTAAGCCTAAACCGGTACCTGGCGTTGTCTCATCAAGGCGTACTCCACGTTCAATTGCCTGTTTGAGTTTTTCATCGGGTATCCCAGGGCCATCGTCTTCAATGATAATGGCGATGTCATCAGCTGCTAAGGTCTCGGAATGCACACGGATGATGCTTTCTGACCATTTGTACGCATTTTCGAGCAAGTTACCGACCATTTCATCTAAGTCTGTTTTATCAACCGCCACTTGAATATCGGAATCAAGTTCGTTGATAAGCGTCACGCCACGCTCTGCATAGACTTTATCGAACGCCATCGAAATCGCATCAACTCTTTGGGAAGGATTCGCTCGAACCGAAAGAATATTCTTTGAGCCAGCCATACGAGCACGGCCAAGGTGGTAGTCAATTTGGCTTTGAATCTGCTCGACGGGGGGGTGTAGGTAGCGCTGGGTTTCTTGATCAAGCGCCGCGATTTCGTTTTTTAACACCGACAAAGGCGTTTTTAACGCATGAGATAGATTTCCAGCATGGTGTCGAGCGCGTTCAAGTAGCTCTTGGTAGTGGAACACCAGCGCATTGAGATCAGACACAACCGGAGCGACTTCTTTGGGGTAGTCTTGATCTAGCTGAGTCTTTTCACCAGAACGTAACTGAGAGAGTTCGTTGTGCATTTTCGTCAACGGACTGAGTGACCATTGAACCTGCAAGAAAATGACCGCCAGAACGCCAAAATAGAGCAGGGCAAGAATAATCCACAATTGGCTCATAAGGCTGCCGACGGTATCTTCGATAGGTTGTTCATCGATGCCGATAATCACTTCGATTGGGCCGTCATAGTCTGGGTAGTAAAGGGTGGTTTTTATGTAAATGAGCTTCTCGTTTCGTGCGCCAAAATACTCTTTTTCTTTCTTCTCCGATGTGATTTTTTTATCCCACAGAGAGCGTGAACGAAGCAGTTCCTTGTCTGTTTTGGCTGACCAGTAAAGTCCACTATAGGGACGATTGAAACGTGGATCTGAGAGTGCGCTCGTGAGGGTAAGGTTGCCGGTTTTATCGGCTTCAAGCGATGCTGAGATCTCATCCATATAGATGGTGAGCTGTGATTTGGTGTCATCAACCATGTAGTTGAATACTTGATTGGGTACGCTGACACCAACTGCAATAATCATCGCTGTTAGCCAGACTATGGCCGCAAGGACGAGGCGGCTTTTAAGGCTCAGTCGTTTAAGCAGCGTTCGTTTGTTACTCGGCATTCAGTTGATACCCTAGGCCACGAACGGTTTTAATCACTTTTGGTGCGATTTTTTTGCGGATACGGCCAATGAAAACTTCAATGGTGTTTGAATCACGGTCAAAGTCTTGTTTGTAGATATGTTCAACCAGTTCGGTGCGCGAAATAACCTTTTCGGGATTATGCATAAAGTAGGCGACGACTTTATATTCCAGCGCAGTGAGGCTAATCGCTTGACCTTGCCACATGACTTTGGATGTACGCGTATCGAGGCTGAGGTTACCGATTTGCATCACAGGAGATGCGTTGCCTGAAGCGCGGCGCAACTGCGCACGTATGCGAGCGGTCAGTTCGACCATTTCAAAGGGTTTAGTCAGGTAGTCGTCGGCTCCGGCATTGAGTCCTTCTACGCGTTGGGTCAGGGTGTCTCGCGCACTAAGGATTACCACAGGCGTGTTGATGTTCTCGTCTCGAATGCCTTTCAAAACGGTTAGCCCATCTAATTTAGGTAAGCCAAGATCAAGTACGATGACGTCCCACTCTTCGGAGGTCGCGCGATAGAGGGCATCAATACCATCTTGTGAAAGTTCTGGCACCCAGCCGGTTTTTTCTAATGACTCTACAATTTGTTCACCAAGGCGTGGTTCATCTTCAACAACAAGAATTTTCATATTCAGTTCTTCTTAGTTTTTTAGTGCTTGTTTAATGTTTCTGCCTTTGATTTGCAGCATTTCCAAAGTTTTGGCGTTGTACTCGACTTTAATTATATTGTTGTCGTGGTTTAATTTGAGTTCGTAGACCCAGATATCGTCGTCTTCTTCGAGTTCAACGTGAATGATTCGTCCGTTTAAGTCACGTTCAACGGCCGCGTAGAGTTCTGAAAAAGGGCGAATGTTGCCATTTTTGACCGCTTCATAGACTTCATCCTGATCCTCATCGAACTCAATTCGAGTTCCGGGCTTGTGTACGTCCTGAACTAAAGCATGACCATCTTGCTGGTCATGTTTTTTAGCCATTGTTGGTAATGAGAATAGCACACAGGCAACGATGGCAGACGTCGTAACTATCGGACTTTTAAACATAATCATACCTTCTCGCATTTTCTATCGCTCAGTATACGGACTTGTTTATGAACACCAAGTGAATGGCATTTAGTTAGTTAACTCGTCAGCAAAAATCTTATCGCGCATCTTCCAGAAGCGTCCGGATTTTCTGGCAATAACAAACTGAGGAGGGCGGAATCTATGTTGATTGTTGACTACTTTGGTCGGTGAAGACTCATCAAAGGGGCGATGTTTATCTGCCAAATGTGGGCGAACAAATTGATCGAGAAAACGCTGCTTTTGCGGTTTGGTAGAGAGTGACCAGAACTCGCTAACTTGCGCTTGGTTGTCCCCGATATAAGCGACCTTGAGACTGTTTTTGCCTTTATCGTCTTTGTGGACAGAGAGGGTCATTTCACGGCATTCGAAGACCAAGGCATCTTTTAGGTTTAACGCTTCTTTTAGCTTCTTGTCTGGGTCAACCAGAGTGGCGTCACATTCATGGCAAATTCGGGCTGCGATATCATTGTCTGCGCCGCATTCACCACAGTATTTGGCGCGAAAACGATAGTTGCAGTGTTCACGCTCGCCTGTGTCATCATCTTCAAAATAGCCTTGGCACTTACGGCCAAAGTGTTCGATCAAAAATCCATTGTTGTCGAGTTTGCCCCAAAAGTTATTATTAAAACCACAGGCAGGGCAAGGTATGGTAATGATTTCACTGTCTGAGTCGGGCTTGGGATCGCCAACTTCTGGCTGATAAAGGTCGTAACTATTGCCGGCGTAATCCAGTACCAGACATTCATCTTTCCCCGCAGATAAGCGTAATCCGCGACCAACGATTTGCTGATAGAGGCTGATCGATTCTGTGGGGCGTAAGATAGCAATAAGGTCAACATGCGGTGCGTCAAAGCCCGTCGTCAATACTGATACGTTGACCAAGTACTTAATTTTTCGCTGCTTGAAGGCGCTGATAATGGCGTCACGTTCAGGTGTCGGGGTATCGCCAATGACGATGGCGGCTTCCCCTTGAGGAAGTAAGCCAAATATTTCTTGAGCATGGCGAACCGTAGCGGCAAATATCATGATGCCTTGTTTCTGGCTAGACATGTGAATGATTTGGTCGACAATTTGCGGGGTGGCTCGCTTGGCTTTGTCGATGACCATATCCATTTCCGACTCTTTGTAACGACCTGTACTGGCAGGTTTAAGCTGCGAGAAATCGTAACTCAGCACTGGTGCGTCCATCATTCTCGCCGGAGTGAGGAACTTTTCATCAAGCAAGTAACGAATGGGCAGTTCGAAAATGCAGTCGCGGAAGAAACGTGGCTCTTCACTTCGCACCAAACCACGAGAGTGATACTGATAGATCCAGCCCATTCCAAGTCGGTAGGGTGTTGCGGTTAACCCCAGAACCTTAATGCCTGGGTTGAGGTCTCGCAGATGGGTAATGACTTTTTGATAGCTGGTGTTCTTATCGTCGGGTACTCGGTGGCACTCGTCAATGACCAAGAGTGAAAATTGATTTTCAAACTGATCGAGATTACGCACCACAGATTGAACCGATGCGAAGACCACTTGTTGGTCTGTCTCTTTACGCCCTAAACCTGCTGAATAGATTGAGCCTTTGAGTCCGTATCCTTCGTACTTCTCGTGGTTTTGTTCGACCAACTCTTTCACATGGGCAAGGACCAAAACCCTGCCTTTTGCCAGCCTCGCTAATTCAGCGATAACTAAGCTTTTTCCAGCACCGGTAGGCAGTACCAAAACAGCCGGTGTTGAGTGTTGACGAAAGTGATGGATTACGGCTTTTACCGAATCAGACTGGTAAGGGCGGAGTGTATACATAAAATGTGTGAAATAGCTCAACTATTTAGTTTAGTCGCACTATAATACCCCACCTGACTGAGATGAGGTATTCATGCGTTTAGATAAATATCTATGTGATGCATTAGGTGCAACACGTAAAGAAGCAACAAAAATCATTAAAAGTGGCGATGTAACAGTTAACGACGTCGTGCAGAAAAGTGGTGCAGTTAAGATCACTGAAGATTGTACGGTTGAGTGGCAGGGTAGAGAAATACATAAACCCGGTCCACGTTATATCATGCTGTTCAAGCCTGATGGTTTTGTTTGCTCGCATGAAGATGGATTCAATCAAACAGCATTTGTGTTGCTGGACGAAGTGAAAATTGAAGATCTTCACTTTGCTGGTCGCCTCGACGTGGATACTACAGGTCTAGTGTTGATTACTGATGATGGTCAGTGGTCGCACCGAATTACGTCTCCCAAGCATAAGTGTGCGAAAACCTATCGTGTATGGTTGGCGGATCCTGTGCAAGAGGACTACGCAGACAAGTTTGCGGCCGGTATTCAGTTGCGCAATGAGAAAGAGCTGACGCTTCCTGCCAGCCTAGAAGTGGTGAATGCGGAAGAAAATGAAGTATTACTGACGATCACGGAAGGCAAGTATCACCAAGTTAAGCGTATGTTTGCCGCTCTGGGAAATAAAGTTGAACATCTGCACCGCGAACGCATTGGTGAAATCGAGTTGTGTGACACCTTGGAACCGGGCGAATATCGTTATCTGACTGAAGAAGAAATTGAATCTGTCTGGAATTAATAGATAGTTTGGGGAAATGCTTTGTTTCCGAATGGGAACTAGTTTTTTATCCGGATTTGATTGAGGATAGATCGGATCACGACATCGTTGATATTTATACATACTGTTTGGTTGCAGCATGGAGGCTGCATCTTATACGCCGCCGAGTAGGAGACTTATGTCTGAAAAATCCTTAGCGAAATCCAATACTCCACATATCAGTTTTCTACTATTTTTAGTGCTGGGTGCGATTGGTGCTCTGACCCCTTTAGCCATTGATATGTACTTGCCAGCAATGCCAGCCATCGCCCGCGATCTTGGTGTTAGTGAGGGTTCGGTACAAGTTACCTTGACCGCCTATACCGCAGGCTTCGCCATTGGTCAGTTAATTCATGGGCCATTAGCAGACAGCTATGGACGCAGACCGGTCTTGCTGCTGGGCGTGCTGTTTTTTGGTTTAGCATCGGTAGTCAGTGCAACAACCCATGGCATCGATGCGTTGACTTGGGTTCGCACCGCTCAAGGTTTTGCTGGTGCAGCGGCCGCCGTGATTATCCAAGCGGTTGTTCGCGATATGTTTGACCGAGAGGATTTCACCCGAGCGATGTCATTTGTCACATTGGTTATGACGGTTGCTCCGCTGATTGCGCCTATGATTGGCGGATATGTAGCGGTTTGGTTCGGTTGGAGAGCGATTTTCTGGATTCTTGCTGCATTTTCCTTGGTTGTTATCGCCCTAGTATTGTGGAAGATTCCTGAAACTTTAAGTGCAGAAAATAAGCAACCGCTACGGATCAGAAATACACTTCGCAACTATTTACGCTTGTTTCAAAATCCTGTGGCGATGGGTCTTATCTTCTCGGGAGCGTTTTCTTTTGCAGGCATGTTTGCATTTTTGACCGCAGGTTCGTTTGTCTATATTGATATTTATGGTGTGAGGCCGGATCAGTTTGGTTATTTGTTTGCGCTTAATATCGTTGCAATGATTATTATGACCAGCATTAACGGCAGATTAGTTAAAAAGGTCGGCTCGCATAACATGTTGCGCTTTGGTTTACTGGTTCAACTTATCGCGGGTATTGGTCTATTTGTTACATGGTTGCTCGACGCAGGTCTATGGGGCACGGTGGTGTTTGTGGTGATGTTTATTGGTACATTGTCGACCATCGGCAGTAACACCATGGGACTATTATTGAGTGGTTATCCAACGATGGCAGGTACTGCTTCTTCGTTGGCAGGGACTCTACGTTTTGGAACTGGGTCTATTATTGGTGCTGTTGTGGCATTTTTGCCCGGCGGCGTAACCTGGCCGATGATAACGGTTATGAGCTTGTGCTCGGTGATCTCGGCTACCTGTTATTGGGTATTTGGAAGAAAGGCGTAATGTCTGAATATACGGTAGAAATACAAAAACTAGTGAATGCGGCATTGGATGACATTGCTCGAGAGCACAAAGCGGGTAAGCTGGTGAATGGGCCAGTGGCAAACAATCTTTATTTGGTTCGTTGGGTGACCAAAGCGCTAAAATCGCAGCAGTATCCACGTATTGTGGTCGATGACCTGACTCGTTGGCAAAAAAGCGGTCGTTCTAAAGGTAATCAAGCTAGTTTGATGCAGACTTTCCAGCGAATCTCTAAGTTCTATGCGCAGTTTTTCCCACAAGGTGAAGCTGAACGTGTGATTAAAGACAAAGAGATTGATGCTTTTCTTGATGCAATGGAGCAGCAAGGGTGGGAGATCTCAACCTCAGAACCACTAGTCAATTGCGGTAAAGTTCAGATTTTTACTGAAGGTCCAAACTCACTGGCGCTCTGTGCAGATCAGTGTGATAACTGTTTTGATGGCGAAGAGCTAGTGAAACCAATGAGTTGGTTTGTACGTGGTCATCATGCGGACTTTGTTGAGAAAGCATCCGCAGCAGGCTTTATGGTACATAAAGTCACCGACTATAAATCAAATGTGAAATATCACGGTGAATATTTGATTTTCCCAGCCAATAGAGGTAATCAGCTTGCAGAAATACCTCTGAGTTTGACGGTATAGTCATCGAGCTGTAATCGAAAAGAGCTTCTACGAGTGTGGAAGCTCTTTTGCTTTTCGAACAATGGCTTTGACCATTCCTTTAAAAATAAACATGTGCGCTGGCATCATCGCAAACCAGTAAAGAAGCCCTTTGAAACCTTGGGGGTGCCACCATGCCGTTACGGTTAAGCGCCTAAACTGGCCTACATCCTCTATCGAAAATTCTAATCGACCAAGCCCTGGCCCTTTCATACCAAACAGTAAAGAGATGAACTGCTGTTCTTCACAGCGGATGACCTTCCATGAGTCAATAAAATCGCCTACTTGCAACTGTGGCCCCGACGGGGAGCGTCTGATAGGGCGACCGCCACCGAAAAAAATATCGAGCCATTCTCGCGTGCGCCACAAACTGTTGGCGAAGAAATATCCTTGTTGTCTGCTGCCAATCTGTTTGACCAGTTGCCACAGTTGCTCGGAACTTAACTCGGTCTCAATACTGGCTCCGGTCTGTTTAGGGTAATAACCAAATCCGGGTTGCCAGCGCGAGAGAGCTGCTGGGTCAAATCCCCAAACATTACTACGAACGAAAGTCCCTTCACGCTCTATGCTGTTTTTGACCATGTCAGAAAAACGCACTAGTTGCTGAGGGTAGCGCTGCCTAATGGCTGTCGAGTCAGCGATAAAATCATGTTCTAACCCAGATAGCAGTGCTGCACCGATACTTGAAGGGACAGACGTGATTATGCCAAGCCAATGTGATGCCATCTTTGGGGTCAACAAAGAGGTCGACCATATCGATATTGGTTTGTGGATTGCCTGCGCAATGACTTTAAACTGTTCGCGATAACTGAGAGTGTCGGGCCCGCCTACTTCGAACAACTGGTGTTCTGTTGGTGGCTCTAACGCGACGGCTAGCAGATAGTGATTGAGATTTTCTAGTGCAATTGGGTTCGCGCGTGAATCGACCCACTTAGGGGTGATCAACAACGGCATGTTGTAGACAAAATCGCGCATGATTTCAAAAGCAGCAGAACCTGGGCCAATAATCACTCCAGCGCGTAACTCAGTGATAGGAACGCCAGAGGAACGGATGATGTCCCCCGTCATTCGCCGCGCTTGCAGATGTTTTGAATTGCCAGTCTGAGGTTGAATCGCACTCAGATAGATGACGTGTTGAACCTTACTGTGGGCTAGGGCGGCTTTAAAGTTCTCCGCCAGCGAGATTTCGTAATCAAGGAAATCATGGCCGTGAGCCATACCATGGACTAGAAAATAGATAAGATCAAAGTGAGGCACAAGCTCCATGGTCGCCGCTTGGTCGACAAGATCAAGATAGCGCAGGGTTAGATTGGGATGAGGTGCCACGCGCGCACGAAGATACTCGATTTGTCGAGCCGCAGCTGTAACGAGATAACCACGTTGGCAGAGCTGTTCTAGGAGTTGAGAACCCACGTATCCTGACGCCCCCAATACCAGCACTTTCTTCATTTATTTTCCCTGATATTTTTATGGTTTCATATTTAAGCCGATCATATAATAACCAAGTATTTTTTTCTCTATTTTCATGCTGTTGCAGCTCAAGGTGGGCGTTTGTCTATGCTTTCTCAAATCATGCACCATACCCGTGGTGACTTTATCCGCCGTCTGATTGCTATCGCTCTACCTATCACGCTGCAAAGTATCATGTTCTCAAGCCGTAGTTTGGTCGATGTTCTGATGTTAGGCCAATTAGGCGAAGCAGAAATTGCGGCGGTCGGTGTCGCTGCTAGGGCAACGTTTGTTACCACCATTATGTTAGTCGGTGTGACCACAGGTGGGGCCTTGCTGACAGCACAATATTGGGGGGCAGGTGATCGACAAGGGGTGCGTGAAAGCACCGCTTTAACTTGGTTGGTTTGTACCCTATTTGCTGCGCTGACTGCTCTGCTATTTGTTCTTTTCCCAAGCCAGATCATGGGGCTAGCAACCAATGATCCAGAGGTCAATCAACTCGGTAGCGACTATCTGGTCATCACGTCAGTCACCATGTTCGCAGTCGCTTGTGTTGCCAGTATGTCGGTGGGCTTGCGAGCGATGCATAAGCCCGGTATCAGCACCTTTTTTAGTGGCATTGGTATTGTGTCCAACATCTTTCTCAACTGGGTACTGATTTTTGGTAAATTTGGTATGCCTGCAATGGGGATCAAAGGGGCGGCGATAGCAACGGTGATGAGCGGCGCGATAGAGGTGCTCACGCTATTTTGCTACCTGCATGTTAAGCAGCATTTGCTGGCGTTTGGAGTTGATGATATTCGACGAGTCATTGAGTGGAATAGAGTCATCAAGTTCTTGAAACTGTCTCTGCCAACCACTTTTAACTTCTTGGCATGGGCTGGTGGTTTGTTTGCTTATCACGCCATTATGGGACAATCCGGTGTTCAAGGTTTGGCTGCGTTATCAGTGATGACGCCTGTTGAATCTATCGCCTTAGCATTGCTAATAGGAATGTCGAATGCCGCAGCGGTGTTGGTGGGTAATCAGATTGGCGCTAAGAATTATGATGCGGTTTATTATCAAGCTATTGGTGTTACGCTACTCAGCTTACTTGTTGGTGTTGTGGTTGCGATTTTGCTGTTCTTTGTCCAAAGCTCTGTGCTTGATGGTTTTAGCGCGTTGTCTGCCGAAACCCGCGCTTTGGCGGAAAAGTTTATGCTTGTATTGAGTGTTGGTATCGTACTTCGCTCTGTGCCGATGATGACCATTGTAGGCGTGTTGCGTGCAGGGGGTGACGTTAAGTTCTGTCTCTACCAAGATCTGGTTGCTCAATGGCTTATTGGTATTCCTCTTGCTGCGTTTGCGGCGATTGTCTTAGGCTGGCCGCCAGAGTGGATCTATTTGCTGTTTTTGACCGAAGAACTGATTAAATGGTTTGGTTCGCTGTTTAGGATGAGTACACGCAAATGGATACGTAATTTGATCGAAAATTAGATATTGAGCGTCTATTTGATGTGTATAGATGCATATCTTGTGATCTAGTATCCAAATTACTTCCTAGATGGGTCGATTTAGTGTAGATTCACATTCCTATTTGTAAGGTTAACGAGAGAATCGATGTTACAACTGACAGACCTATGTAAGGGCTACTTAGACGGTGGTGAATTTCACCCTGTTTTACAAGGTGCTGAGTTGTCATTGAAACAAGGGGAGCAGGTTGCTCTGATGGGCGAAAGTGGTTCTGGAAAGAGCACTTTACTCAACCTGATAGCAGGCCTTGATACCGTTGATTCTGGTGAAGTTCTTTTCCCCAATTTTGCGATGAACTCTGTCGCAGAGACCAAGCGCACCGCTTATCGTCGTAATAACATTGGCCTTATCTTTCAGCAATTTAACCTTCTTCCGACTCTGAATGTCGCGGATAACATCCGTTTCTGTCGCCAGCTAAAAGGCTTGCCTGAAGATCAGGGACTATGGCGTCAAATTCTCTCTGCTTTGGATTTAATGCCGCTATTAGGTCGCTATCCTGAAGAGGTATCAGGTGGTCAGCAACAGCGTGTTGCGATTGCTCGTGCGTTATATATGGAACCCAAGATTCTTCTTGCTGATGAACCTACGGGAAGTCTTGATGAGCGAAATGCAGAAGCGGTGATGCGTTTGTTAACGAGCTTAACCAGGCAGCTTGACTGTACTTTATTGTTGGTTACGCACAGTGAACGCGTTGCGGAACATATGGAAGGCAGGATAAGGCTCCAAGGAGGGCAGTTGCATGTTATGGCCCGTAGTTAAAGCACTACTTGGCCACTACAGGCGCTATCCTTTTCAAATCCTTCTCGTCTGGCTCGGTCTTACTCTTGGTGTATCACTCTTAGTTGGCGTGACCGCGATTAATAGCCATGCTCGTCAAAGTTATGAGCATGGTGAAAAGCTATTTTCCAACCCTCTTCCATATCGTGTTCGTCCTAAGCATGCCACAAGCAAGATCCCTCAAGGATTTTACATCCAGCTGCGTCGTGATGGATTCCATCAATGTGCACCGTTTGAAAGTTTAAGAGTTGATACCGCGAGCGGTGTCGATTTGATGCTGATTGGTATCGACCCTGTGGCAATGCTGCGTTTTCAACCTGGCGTATTGCTCGAAGATCAGTCAACACTCGCTTTGATGCATCCCCCTTATCCAATCCTTGTCAGTTCGGATCTGGCTGCTCGAATGAAGTGGCAAGACAACGATGTAATTCAGTTAGATAACGGTAGTACGCTTGGTCCGATTATGGTCGACCAAGAAGGGAAGCTAAATGGGACTCGTATTCTAGCCGATATCTCGCTACTGAGAACATTAGCGCGCAGCTCTGGTATCTCCGTGATAGCGTGTGGTGATATGCCACTTGAAAAACTGGCGAAGCTAAAATCTATTCTACCTAATGGTATGGAGTTGAACCGCAGTTCGCGTGCAGAACTAGAATCGCTGACTCAAGCGTTCCACATGAATTTGAGTGCGATGGGGATGTTGGCTTTTTTAGTCGGTCTGTTTATCTTCTATCAGGCGATGTCGCTGTCTCTCACTCAGCGTCAACGGCTAGTGGGTATCTTGCGCCAGACTGGCGTATCAGGCTGGCAACTTGCGCAGGCCTTGTTGCTGGAGCTGCTTGCATTGGTCTTGGTGAGTTGGTTGTGCGGCAACTTGCTGGGCATGCTGTTAGCAAACCAACTGATTCCAACAGTGTCAGCAAGTTTAAGCGATCTTTACGATGCTAACGTTGGTTTGGCGATTAGCTGGAACTGGCAAGCGAGTCTTTACAGTTTGTATCTTTCGGCCGCAGGTGCCATTGTCGCCTGTGCGTGGCCTTTGGTGCGCTTACTGCGTTCTCAGCCTGTTCGTCTTACCACGCGATTGTCACTGGCTCGCTTTACTGGTGCAGAGTTCACTATTCAAGCATTGCTGGCATGTGCATTCTGTATGGCCGCGATTGCGATTTATCAGGCTCCGCAGACACAAGAGTCGGGTTTTGCCATTATTGCTTTGATGCTGTTAAGTGTCGCACTGTTCACGCCTTATATTATTTGGCGAGTGTTCGAAAGCCTTTCATATTCACTTCGCTGGGTAAAAGTGCGCTGGTTCTTCGCCGATGCGGCTGCAAGTATGAGCTATCGAGGTGTCGCTACAATGGCCTTTATGCTCGCGATGGCGGCCAATATCGGTATTGAAACGATGGTCGGCAGTTTTAGGGATACCACGGATAAATGGTTAAGTCAGCGTTTAGCGGCAGATCTCTACATCTATCCGAATACCAGTACCGCGGCTCGAATGAGTGGTTGGTTAGCTAAACAGCCAGAGGTTGAGTCGGTTTGGTGGCGATGGGAAAAAGAGGTCTCTACCTCCTATGGTGCACTGCAAGTGGTGAGTACCGGACCGTCTGAAGGTGAGTTAGGCGCTCTGACGGTCAAGCTTGGTATTCCTGACTATTGGTATCATCTCCACCACTCTAAGGGTGTCATGGTGAGTGAATCGATGGCACTTAAGCTCGGGATTCGTCCCGGAGATTACATCGATCTTGATGGGAAACTAGGGCAAGGTTGGCAAGTTGTTGGGGTCTATTATGACTATGGCAACCCGTATAACCAAGTGCTCTTGTCCCATCGAAATTGGCTTTACGCTTTTGCTGGAAGCGGCATGGTTGCTTTGGGCACTGTGCTCAAGGAGGATGTCAATCCGATTGGTTTGAAACGCCGTCTCGAGGCGGTGTTTAGGCTTGATTCTGAGCGAGTGTTTGACAATAGTGATATTCACAAACATGCACTGCGCGTGTTTGACCGTACTTTCTCCATTGCGGATACGTTGGGCAATATTACGTTGGTCATAGCGGTGTTTGGTATTTTCTTCGCGACAGTCGCGGGGGAGGTTTCTCGTCAGAAACACATAGCTTTGCTTCGCTGTGTCGGTATGTCGGGACGAGAGCTGATCTTAATGGGCAGTTTGCAGCTGTTTGTTTTCGGTGCTATCTCGATGTTGATTGCTATGCCGTTGGGGCTTGCTTTGGCACGCCTTGTGGTAGATATCATCATTAAACAGTCATTTGGTTGGACTCTGGAACTACAATTCATACCAACCGAATATCTTCAGACTGCGTCGCTAGCTATGCTCTCTTTGATGTTGGCTGGGGCGTTGCCTGTTCTACGGATGGTGAGAAATACGCCGATGAAGTCATTAAGGGATGCGTTGTAAATGAAGAGCTCGAAATTCACGCTCGTGATCATAGCAATTATCGCTATTGCGGCAGGTATATTTTCAGCACTTTATTTTCATCACTCGAACCAACTCGATAGCGTCGACAACCACAATGGAATGAACGCGATGTTCCGCTCTCAAGCGGATAAAGTGTTTGAACCAGTGCTGCCTGACACTCCTGTGGTGTTGCCTGAAGACTTCGCGTTTCACAACCAATATCAGCATGGATGGTGGCACTTCTTTGCCAATGTCGTTGATAAAAGAGGCAACCAATACGGTGTCCAATGGAGTTACTTCCGTATCGCGAACAGCGACAGTAACTTATCAGGTTGGCAAAGCCCTCAACTCTATATTTCTCATGTTGTTATTTCTGATAAGCACCGTGTCTGGCGTGAGCAGCGAGTCGCACGGGGTGGGATCGGACAAGCCGGCATGACGGTCAAACCATTCAAACTATGGATTGATAACTGGTTCTGGCGCTCTTTGGGACAGACACCTTTCCCTGGGCTATTGGACGCTCAGACGGATACTTTTGGTCTTCGCCTCACCACGTCGACGCGCGGGCCGTTTGTCATTCCCGGAGAACGTGGTTACGTTGTTAAACACGATTTGTTGCCCATCGCTTCTCACAATATAACAGCCCCATTTTTGAACGTTAAAGGCCTGTTGGATCTTGGCGGAAACAAGGTTGTGCCAGTCGAAGGCAAAGGCTGGATGAGCAAAGAGTGGGGAAGTGGTTTGCTAGCCGAAGGGCAACAAGGCTGGGATTGGTTTGTGTTCCAGCTTGATGATGAGACAACCTTGTCGGTTAGTCGCTATCGTCATGATCAGCAGCTGCCTTATTTGTTCGGCACGCTATCAAGCAATGATGGCAAAGTCGTTACGCTCACCAATGATCAAATCGATATCACGCCCGTGCTGTCCGCCGATTTCAACAATGGAAGATCGATTCCTATGCAATGGGCAATCAATGTCCCTGATTATGGAATCCGATTAAATACCCAAGTATTGAACTCCAACTTGTGGCTTCCTTTTGTTTTGCCATATTGGGAAGGGCCAATTACCACAACGGGAAGTCACAAAGCCAAGGGGTTTATGCAACTTACCGGTTACTAACCTCGATTTTGATGGGTGTACAAACTGTTGTGTTTCAATCATACCAGAGCCACTTCTCTTGTAATATGAAGTGGCTTTTGCGTTTTTATATGGAAAAGCGTTGATTTTGCCTATAATTAACTAAGGAAAATAAATGGCATTCGAACGGTTTTCATCGGAAAAACCGAATCATTTACTCTAAAGAAGCGATTTTTACTGTGTTGGCGAACTCTATAAACTCAACTGTATTCTTTGTTAATCGCTTATTAACATAATAAATATAAGGGCAATATAATGAATGACATGATTCGCGATTTCTTCAAAATGGAGTCTGCCGGGGGCATTCTGCTGGTAATTGCGGCTGCAGTTGCTATGACAATCGCAAATACATCGTTGAATGATGCATACCAAGGTTTTCTTCATACCTACGTATTTGGTATGTCTGTGTCGCATTGGATCAACGATGGCTTGATGGCTGTCTTTTTCTTGCTAATCGGTTTGGAAGTAAAACGAGAGCTACTTGAAGGTGCTCTTAAATCAAAAGAAACAGCTATCTTCCCAGCAATCGCAGCCGTTGGCGGCATGCTGGCTCCAGCTTTGGTTTACATTCTGTTTAACTATGGTGATGCACAAGCTGTTCAAGGCTGGGCGATTCCAGCCGCGACGGATATTGCGTTTGCTTTAGGTATCATGGCGCTGCTCGGCAAGCGTGTACCAGTGAGTCTGAAAGTTTTCTTGCTTGCGCTGGCTATTATTGATGACCTCGGTGTTGTTGTGATCATCGCGCTATTTTATACGGGTGATCTCTCTACTTCAGCGCTGGCGGTTGGCTTCGCAATGACAGCGGCACTGTTTATCTTGAACTCTAAGAAAGTGACTAAGCTAACACCTTATATGATTGTGGGTGCTATCTTGTGGTTTGCGGTGTTGAAGTCAGGTGTCCACGCTACGCTTGCAGGTGTTGTGCTCGGTTTTGCGATCCCTCTACAAGGTAAGAAAGGAGAGCACTCGCCACTGATACATATGGAACATGCGCTTCACCCATACGTTGCGTTTGGTATCCTGCCACTGTTTGCTTTTGCAAACGCAGGCATCTCGTTGGAAGGTGTGTCGTTAGACGGTCTGACATCCATGCTTCCTCTGGGTATCGCGCTTGGTCTATTGATTGGTAAACCTCTAGGTATCTTCTCGTTCAGCTGGTTAGCAGTGAAATCAGGTATTGCGAAACTGCCTGAAGGTATTAACTTTGTGCATATCTTCGCTGTGTCTGTGTTGTGTGGTATCGGTTTCACCATGTCGATCTTCATCTCTTCACTGGCATTTGGCTCTGTTAACGCTGAGTTTGATACCTACGCTCGCTTGGGTATCCTAATGGGCTCAACGACAGCAGCTGTATTGGGTTACTTCCTACTACACGTGTCGTTGCCAAAGAAGGCCGCTAGTGTTGAGGGTAGTGAGCAAGTGAACTCTCAGCACTAATTCAAAACAGACAGCATTAGTATTAGAAACGCCCCGTAGAGACGGGGCGTTTTTTTACCTATGGATTTTTGTTTGGGCTACTTTTCAATGATGGTGAAAATAGTCCACTCCTCAACAACTTCTTCTTTCAGGCCTACCACCGTTGCGGTTACGCGACGATTTAAAGCATGAGAGGTTTCGTCATCGCCTTCTGCTTCTAGACGCGACTCACCGTAACCGACGATGGTGACGCGCTTTGGATCCACTTCATACGAAAGTAGTTCGTCTTCAACGGCGTGAGCCCGTTTTTTTGATAGCTCAAGGTTATAGTTGGGATCACCCACTTTACTGGCATAACCTTGAATCTGAATTGACGCAGATTGGTAGCTATCAAGAAATTCCGCCATAGTCTGGATCTGATCGGAGAAGATTGGGTTGATTTCATAAGAGTCGTTGGCGAACAAAATTCTGAGTTGTCGCTGTTCTTGTTCTACAATCGCTGCGCCACAGCCATCATTATCTACCATGGCGCCAACGGGTGTGCCAGGGCATATATCACGTGCATTCACCACACCATCTTTATCATCGTCAGTCAGATCTGATATTTGATTGGCGATAGGCGTTTCTATGTAGTCGTATTCGTCCTCTGCATTGGCTGCACTGAATGGAACGATAAACAGTAAAGTGAGAGGGATTAGGTGTTTGTTCATCATACTTAGTACTCCACTCGCTTAGTCCAAGCCTCAGGGGTATCGACCAATAACGCATCTAACAGATTGCCAGTTGCATTCATAACGCGGTACTTGGCGTATTGTTCTGCATAGTGTGCATCAAGGTAGTCCTTACGCGCTTCAAACAGTTCATTTTCTGTGTTGAGTAGGTCAAGTAAGGTTCGTTGGCCAATCTGATACTGCTTTTTATAGGCAATAACAGTCTCTGATGCAGAATCAACGTGGTCGGCTAAGAAGTTTTTCTGTTGCAGTGTTAAATCTAGTGCACTCCAAGATAGGCGAAGGCTTTCCTCAACTTGGCGATATGCATTATCGCGCAAATCTTTAGCTTGGTTGAGTTGGAATGCTGCTCGTTCCGACAAATCACGGTCAGATCCGCCGTTATAAAGGTTGTAACGCATGCGGAGCATCGCAAGTGTTTCATCACTGCTGCCTCGATCACCGCCGGCATCGTCTCGCCATGTTTGGCTTGCTTCAATCGAAAGTGTGGGGAAGTAGTTACCTTTAGACTGCTTGTATTGGAAACGAGCAGAATCGACGTCAACTTGAGACACTTTGATAACTGGATGTTTATCAAAGGCTTCGACAAGAGCGTCCGTTAACGACAATGGCAGCTTGGATTCGTCAGCTCGCGGGTAAATCAGACCTAATGGCTCTTGTCCAACTATGCGACGGAATTGAGTGTGTGTGTCGATGAGGTTGTTTTGTGCTGCCAATAGATTACCGTGTGCTTTGGCGAGCCGAGCTTCTACTTGTGAAACATCGGCTGTTGAGCCGATCCCTGAACTCGCGCGGCGTGATATGTCACGATAAATCTCTTTATGGACCGCAAGGTTACTTTCGGATAGGGCAAGCACCTCTGTTGCCTTTACTGCATCCAGATAAACTTGTGTCACCCGAAGTGCTATATCGGAAGCATCAGCAATAAGTTGATAGCGGATAGATTCAGCGTCTGCTGCGGTTCTATCCATATCATTTAAAGTTGCATTGCCGTCCCATAGCAATTGGGTCAGACTAATACTTGCTTCTTTTCTTGTCAGATCGGTGTCCGATCGTCCGGTCGACTCAGCGGGATTAATGCCTTCATAACCAATGCCAGCGTCCAAATCTAAGCTTGGCAGATAGGCACCTGTTGATGCATCTGCTTGCTTGACTGCACTTTGGAACTCGTTGAAGGTGCTTTTTATTTCAGGGTTGGTTGCAAGAGTAATTGCAACCGCTTGCTCAAGTGTCTGTGCTTGTACCGATAGGCAAGCTAGCAGTACACCACTTGCAATGAGTGACTTTTTCCAGTTCAAGGTAGCCTCCTTAATCAGTGCTATGTTTGCGGCACTTTTTAAGCGTGTGTTTAGCCTGTGGCGAGTATCAAAAGCTTAGTTGATATATCTCTTATTTGAGAATTTTTGCGTTATAAAAATGAGACCTAATATTAATGACTTAGTAACTTTCGTTAGTACTTTGTTGCTATTAACTAGAATGTCAGTAGCTTCGGAGCTAGTTTTTAAGGTGTAGAGGTATGCGTAATTTGTATCTTCACAATGGTGGAGAGGGGGGGATCGCATACCGTTTGTATGGGGAACCTGCTTATGAATGCGAAGAGCTTAGCGCCGTTTATACTTGCCAGCACAACTGTTGTGATTGACGTAAATGGTGATATCCGAGAGTTGTTGCCAGGCGAAGTTCCGGCACCCGGTGAAGTGATAGTAGTCTTGGGACAAGACGCTACAGCCAATGCTGATTCACCGACTGGGATTGAGGCACAGTTAATCGGAGAAGGGGGAAACCTCGAACTCAACCTAGATAATGAAATCGCTTCGATTATTGAGCAGATTGAGCAAGGTGTCGATCCAACTCAGAACGACGATTTCGCGACCGCCGCCGGAGGACAGGATGGCTCAAGCCTCACTGGTTCGGGAGATATCGACCGTACTGGTACCGAAACATTAGCAGAGACTCAATTTGATACTTCAGGATTGGAGTCTCAAGGTTTGTCTGAAACGCAAAGTCTTGCCTTGTTGGATATTGTTGCGGCACAGCTTGTTATTGAACTTGAAGCGCCAGTGTTTGACGCAGAGAGTTACGATTTCTCTTATGATGAAAACTCAGAACCAGGTACGGTAATCGGAACCGTTTCTGCGACGGATCTTGAGGGTGACAGTGTCACATATTCTTTGGTGTTTGAAGATGGTGACCCACTAGCCGATTACTTTGCCATTGATTCGGATACAGGGGAAATATCACTGACGGAAGCAGGGGCTGCCGCCTTCAGCAATGATTTTGAAGATGAAGGTAGCTTAAATAGCCACGACATTGTCGTACAGGCCAGCGATGGTACTAACATCTCCCAAGTTTTAGTTACTTTAAATGAGTTGGATGTCAATGAAGCCCCTGAGTTTGATCAACCTGAAGGTGGTTATGCATTCAGCTACAACGAAAACTCCTCTGACGCCTATGTGATAGGTACCGTGACCGCCACAGATAAAGATGCGGGTGATGTGGTGAGCTACAGCATCAGTTCGAATGTTCAGGTTGATGGTCAAGACTTGTTTGAAATCGACAGTGCTACCGGCGAAATCTCTCTCACCGCAGCAGGGGTAGACGCCTTCACCAACGATTATGAATTGCCAGACAATCAGCACACCATCACGGTAGTGGCATCGGATGGTGAGCTTGAAACATCAGTGGACGTTGATTTGTCCGAGTTGGATCTCAACGAAGCCCCTGAGTTTGATCAACCTGAAGGTGGTTATTCGTTCAGCTACAACGAAAATTCCTCTGACGCCTATGTGATAGGTACCGTGACCGCCACCGATGAAGATGCGGGTGATGTGGTGAGCTACAGCATCAGTTCGAATGTTCAGGTTGATGGTCAAGACTTGTTCGAAATCGACAGTGCTACCGGCGAAATCTCTCTCACCGCAGCAGGGGTAGACGCCTTCACCAACGATTATGAATTGCC